>JBEPWY010000198.1:0-6909 GCA_041642185.1 Marivirga sp. | reverse complement strand
CTCAGGCCGGAAACAGCCCAGGGGATCTTCGTCAACTTCTCTAATGTACAAAAAACCGGGAGGATGAAAATTCCTTTTGGGATTGCCCAAATTGGTAAAGCTTTCAGAAATGAAATCGTAGCTCGTCAGTTTATTTTCCGTATGCGCGAATTTGAGCAAATGGAACTACAGTTTTTTGTAAGGCCAGGAGAAGAAATTGAATGGTATGAAAAATGGAGGGACCTGAGAATGAAGTGGCACAAAGCATTGGGAATTCCCGAAAACAAGCTCCGCTTTCATGACCATGAAAAACTGGCCCATTATGCCAATGCAGCAGTGGATGTGGAATTTGAATTTCCATTTGGCTTTAAAGAAATTGAAGGAATACATAGCAGAACTGATTTTGATCTCAAAAGTCATCAGGAAGTTTCGAAAAAGAAAATTCAGTACTTTGATCCTGAGGTAAATAAAAATTATATTCCTTATGTGGTGGAAACCTCCGTAGGGTGCGACAGGCTGTTTCTTATGCTTTTATGTAATGCGTATACTGAGGAAATGACCGGAGAAGGTGATAAAGAGAAAAAAAGGATTTATTTAAAATTCCACCCCGCCTTAGCACCGGTAAAAGCAGCTGTTTTACCACTTACTAAAAAAGATGGCTTACCAGAAAAAGGTAAGGAAATTTATAAAACGTTAAAAAGAAATTTTAATGTTATTTATGAAGAGGCAGCTTCAATTGGTAAAAGATACACCAGGCAGGATTTAATAGGGACTCCTTATTGCATCGCAGTAGATCATCAAACATTGGAAGATAATACAGTAACCATTCGTTATAGAGATTCTACTAATCAGGAAAGAGTTAATATAGATACTTTGGAAGCGTTTTTAACAAAAGAATGTTCTTTCAATAAAATTTTTGACCAACTTGAGGAAAATTAGAAGCAGTTTGTGATGAATTTTAAAAACGGGCGACCACTATCGTTTATCTCTATGAGATCATTATAAATATTGATTTTACTTATTGAAACTAAGTGGTAAATTTGCAGTTAATATTTAAAGAATAAAAACTTTATTGAAATGATAGAATTAGCAGAAGATAACTTAAAGGAAATTGTAGATAACAATGAAATGGTGATGGTGCAATATGGAGCAACATGGTGTGGCAATTGCAAAATCACTAAGCCTAAATTTAGAAGATTAGGTGATGAAAATGAAAATATTAAATTCGTTTATGTAGATGCCGAGAAATTACCTAATTCAAGGTCTTTAGCAGAAGTCACTAATTTGCCAACTTTTGCAGGCTTTAAAAATGGGAAACTAATCAATTCAGTTTCAGGAAATAAACCAAGCATTATAACAGACTTATTAAATGAGGTTACCAATAATTAAGCACGTAGTAGAATTCATTGATAAAAATGATGAAGATTGGGTAGTAGAATCAATGGAGCTATTGGAAGATTTGATCGAAGCTAAAGGGATCAAAGATGAAGAATTAGATGTCATAGGTGAGTTGTTGTCTAATCTGTCAGGAGCCCTTGAAGTTAGTAAAGATATAAAAAGTGGCACTCCACAAAAAGAAGCCTTAAACACATTTATGAAAAGAGTGATGGGTTCTATTGATAAATAGATTTGTAAATTTTATAGCATAATAAAAAAGCATGGCTAAACAGTCATGCTTTTTTTATTTTACATTTAAAAAAGAAAAAGTATATTCAATAATTTTATAATTATATTACGCAAAATTTATTTTGGTTAATGGAGCATTTTAAGCTAATAAAATTTTATTTATTCCATAAATGTACTTCTTTTATATAGGTACAATAAATACTGGCATTCAAATTGTTATCTGAAGTTGGAATCAAACAAATAAGCATATGAAAAATATTTTACTTAAAATGGCATTTAGTTTTTTAGCTATCAGTTTTGGTGGTTTAACAAATGCAAACAGTCAAATTTCAGGCGATACCTTTGCTGAAGCTTTAGTATCGAAAGAAGCAAATATTACCTACGTTTATTCAGAGGCCCCTGGTTTTGCTGCCAATAAGAATGGTAGCGTACAAGGTGTATGTGTAGATATAATGGGAGATTTTGAATTCTTCTTATTGGATAAATACGGAATTACAGTTAAATCCAAACTGAACAAGCAACATGCTAACAATTTTACGGATTACCTTAATGCAGTCAAAAAATCTAATGATGGTGTATTTGGTTTAAGTAATACCACCATTACTGAAAAAAGGAAAAAAGGATATTCATTCAGTCCGCCTTATATCACAAATATAGCAATGATATTAACTCATAAGGACGTACCCACTCTTGAAAATTTAGATAAAATTGCTAAAGTTTTTGAAGGAAAAACGGCCTTAACTATAAAAGGAACTACTAATGAAGAGCAGATATTAAAAATTAAGGCAAATCACTTTCCAAACCTTAAAATTGAATATGTGAATTATTTCGATGAGGCCATGGTGAAAATTGACAAAAGTTCAAATTATTTTACTAATGTAGATTTTACCTATTATCTTGAAGCATTAAACAGTAAGAAAGCTATTAAAAGGCACCCGGCAGGGGATCAAACAGCTGAGAAATTCGGAATTATCATGCCTAAAAATAGTGATTGGGTAAAGCCATTTAACGAGTTTTTAACTGAATCTTATGAAACAAGCTCAAGCTATAGAAAAATTATTGCTATGCATTTAGGTCCAAATGCATTAAAATTATTAGATGCAGTAACTGCTAAATAAATTATAGTTTTAAAGCAGATATTTAAAGATAGTAATAAAAAAAGCCACCCATAAGGTGGCTTTTTACTTACCAAAACATCATCCATTCACTATGAATAAAACTATTAATTACTAAAGAGAATTTTATTGTTATTAGTTCCTTTGTATTATAAATTATTTAATATTTTCAACTTCTGTAGGAGATCATAAGTGCTTTATCATCAGGGAGAAGAGATGTCCTCAATTAAGCATTGAAATATTTCCAGAAAATTTCAACCGTCAATATTATCTTTTAAACTTACTCATTAAGATTATATCAAAATGATAGCTATAACGTAAGAAAGGTTAAATAGAAAAAGAAATTTATATGGAAAGCAATATATCATTCAGAATTCCTCAATCTGAATACCCAAGAATTGTTATTGTAGGGGGAGGATTTGCTGGAGTTCAGATGGCCAAAAAGTTTGCCAATAAACCTGTACAAGTAGTGTTGTTTGACAGGCATAATTATCACACCTTTCAGCCTTTGCTTTACCAGGTTGCTACTGCGGGCCTGGAGCCTGATGCCATAGCAGGCCCTTTAAGAAAGCTTTTAGATAATTCTAAAAATATTTTCTTCCGAATGGCTACCGTTTCCCAAATTCATCAAGATATGAATGCTGTTTTTACAGATAAGGGGTTAATGGAATATGACTACCTTATAATGGCATGCGGATCAAAAACCAATTTTTTTGGTAATTCTGATAAATTTGAAAAAGCCTTTCCTTTAAAACAAATTCCACAGGCGCTGGATTTAAGAAGCCATATTCTTCAAAACCTTGAACAGGCAGTATTAACTTCCGATCAGGAGCAAATCTCCAAATTGCTAAATATTGTGATTGTAGGGGGAGGACCAACTGGAGTGGAGGTGGCAGGAGCCTTTGGTGAATTAAAGAAGCATGTCTTGCCCAATGATTATCCTGATCTCGATTTAAATCAAATGAATATTTATTTGGTGGAAGGATTGCCGAGGCTACTCAACGGTATGTCTGATTTTGCCAATGAAAAATCTCAAAAATATTTAAAAAAGTTTGATGTTCATGTAAAGCTTAATACCATGGTAAAGAGCTTTGACGGGGATCAGGTAATTTTTGATAATGATGAAACCTTAACCACCAATACATTGGTGTGGGCCGCGGGGGTAATGGGTAATGTTATATTAGGGCTGCCGGAGGAAAGTGTATTTAAAAGCAGATATAAAGTTGACAGATATAATAAAATCCTAAATACAGATAATATTTATGCAGTAGGCGATATAGCCCATATGGAAACTAAAGATTTCCCCAAAGGACACCCAATGCTGGCACCTGTTGCTATGCAGCAGGGAGAGAATTTAGCTTCAAATCTTATGAAAATATTTCAAAATAAAGAACCTAAACCATTTACCTATAATGATAATGGAAGTATGGCGACTATAGGAAGGAATAAAGCAGTAGTTGATTTGCCTAAAAACATGCATTTCGGAGGCTTTTTTGCCTGGTTTGTTTGGATGTTTGTACATTTGGTATCCATAATTGGATTCAGGAGCAAGCTTGTTGTTCTTTCAAACTGGGTATGGAATTACTTCACTTATGACAGAGGTACAAGGTTAATAATCAGACCATATATGCCTTCGCAGTTAGGCACCCTTAAAAAGCAGAAAGTAACTGAAAAATGATTTGATGAGCGGTTTCTTAATCACCAGAATTGTACTTATTTTTCCATTTATAAAAATGCCATAGACAGAAAAGCAGTAGATATCCATAGATGAATAAAAAAGCCCTTTACTGGACATTACAGATAGTTGGATGGACTGCCTACGGTTTGCTCAATATTTACCTTGCTTTTTTGGGAGAAAGATTGTCAACTGAGCAAGCCATTGGTCAGTTGACCTTAGTACCTTTTTATATTGGTATTACACACCTTTATCGAAATTTCATTATTCGAAAAGGGTGGCTTCAAATGATAATTCAGAAATTGGTAACAAGGGTGGTTATTGCCTGCCTGATATTAAGTATACTTAATTATGGCTTTCTTTTTGTCATTAGTTATATCCTTGGTTTACTTAATCCTGAATATGATTTAAATCCTATTGTCATATTTTTAAGCATCCTTGCTAACCTGATACTGTATTTTTTATGGTCGCTTGTTTATTTCATGTATCATTATGTGGAAAATTATAACAGATCACTAAAATACGATGCAGCCATGAATGAGATTGAATTGAATAATTTAAAGTCTCAACTCAATCCACACTTTATTTTTAATGCATTAAATAGTGTAAGAGCTTTAGTTGATGAAGATCCTGCAAAAGCAAAAAATGCCATTACACAACTCTCTAATATTTTGAGAAATTCTCTTATTTTGGATAAAAAGAGGCTGATTAATTTTAATGATGAGCTAAATACTGTGATAGATTTTTTAGCACTGGAGAAAATCAGGTATGAAGAAAGACTTACTACAGAATTTAATATACACCCTGAATCTTATAAATATCAGATACCGCCATTAATGCTTCAAACTATTGTGGAGAATGGAATTAAGCATGGAATATCTAATTTAACCTCAGGCGGATTAATATCTATAGAAACAACTATAGAAGAGAATCAATTGATCATTTCTATCAGAAATTCAGGACAAATTATTTTAGATAAGAGAAGAAGTAGGAAAGGTTTTGGTATTGAGAATACAAAACAAAGGCTTAAATTAATATTTGATAAGGCGGCTTCGTTCAGCATTAAGAACGAAACCAATAATTTGGTAATTACTATAGTCAAAATTCCTCAAATGAATTAAGAAATCACAGGTTAAAGCTGTAACTAGTAAAATTATGAGAGCATTAATAATAGATGACGAAAGGCTTGCCAGAAAAGAACTAATGAGTTTACTGGCAGAATATAAAGAAATCGAAATTGTAGGAGAAGCGGTAAATGCAGACGAAGCTGAAAAATTAATCGATAAGTTAACACCAGATCTAATTTTTCTGGATATACAAATGCCCGGAAAAACAGGCTTTGAACTACTTGAAACTTTAGAAAAAACACCAAAAGTAATTTTTACCACAGCTTATGATGAATATGCGCTTAAAGCATTTGAATTTAATGCTCTAGATTATTTATTGAAGCCAATAGAACCTAAAAGGTTAAGCGATACAATAGAAAAAGTGAGAAGGGAAGTGAATGCAGTTGAACCGACTAAATCTGGTAAAACCCAACTTACTGTTAATGATCAGGTATTTGTAAAAGATGGAGATAATTGCTGGTTTGTAAGGTTAAAAGATGTTCGTCTTTTCGAATCTGATGGAAATTATATCAAAGTATACTTTGATAAGTACAAACCTATGATTCACAAATCTCTTAATGCTTTGGACGAAAAGTTAGATGATAAATCTTTTTTTAGAGTTAGTAGAAAACATATTATAAACCTGGATTGGGTAGAAGGAATTGAAACATGGTTTAATGGGGGCTTAATGGTTAAATTAAAAGGAGGAGAAAAGGTAGAGGTAAGTCGCAGGCAAGCCACAAAGTTTAAGGATTTGATGAGTCTTTAATCAATTATAAATAAATCAGAGGCTAGTTTGTCGGCTAATAATTTTCCTTTTCTGGTTAAATAAAGATGGTCATTTACATGTTTGCATAAACCACCTTTAATCCACTGGTTAATTATTGCTTTTTGTTTAGTAAGTAAACTGTAATTATATTTTTCAGTTAAAAAATTTAAATTACAACCCCCAGAAGTTCTTAAAGAGGTCATTATATATTCATTAATTTGATCGTTTAGGCTTAATGCTTCATAATCAAAAGGTAGCTCATCTTTTTGTATTGCCTTAATATATTTGGCATTATTGGCGATATTATATTGTCTACTTGTGCCATTATATGAATGTGCCCCAGGCCCCAATCCCAGATATGATTTCTGCTGCCAATAAGCACTATTATGTTTTGATTCTAATCCGGGAAGAGAGAAATTTGATATCTCATAATGTGCATACCCATTAGAATTCAAAGTTTCTACCAATTCTATAAATTGCTCTGCGGCATATTCTTCTGAAGCTTCAGACAATTTGCCTTTCTTTTGTCGATGACCAAAAACAGTCTTGGGCTCTATTGTAAGGCAATAAGATGATATATGAGGAGGCTGATAAGTGATGAGGGTAACTAAATCATCTTTCCATTGAGCATGTGTGATA
>JBEPWY010000197.1:0-7014 GCA_041642185.1 Marivirga sp. | reverse complement strand
AAAGGAACCCTGGCACTAAATGTAAGGGATTTGCTCAATTCCAGAAAATGGAGGACCACTACAGAAGGAGAAGACTTTTTCTTTGATTCAGAATTTCAATGGAGAACCAGAACCATTACTCTAACTTTTGATTACAGGCTTAACAGTAGAAAGCAAAAACAGGGAAAGGGCGAAAGAGGAGAAGATTATGGTGACGAATTTTAAATCTAAAATTTTCAGGAAGGATTAATAATCTATATCTAATCAGATAAAATTAATAGTAATTGGCATTAATTTTGGTAATTCTTGATTTCCCATAAACTGATTGATAATATAACGCAATATATTTGCGTTATATTAAAAAAAAAATATTATTATTGCATTAGTAACAATCTTCTGATGTTTATTAGTAAAGATTTACGGCTGATTGGAGCGAGAAAAGTATTTTGTAGGTTTTTGGTTATAATCGAATAAAAAACTCCCTCGCATCCATCGGCCGTTTTCTTTTTTATAGAAGCACTCATTTTACCTTATTCCTAAATCTTATTCTAAGCTACAAATCTTACCTAATTTTGTTAAATTACGATTTATTCAATTTTCAGAATGAATTCAGGTATGACAGTAAGAAAATCCTATAGGATGGCTAAAGCAGGGGCCATTAATCAACTAAAATTAGTAGAGGAAGCAATAAAAGAACCTGCATCTCATCAGGTTCAGGTAAAAGTTCATGCCATAGGTCTTAATTTTGCCGATGTGTTTGCTATTCTAGGTTTATACAGTGCCACGCCCCAAGGGAGCTTTGTGCCTGGGTTAGAATATTCTGGTGAGATTATAGCTATAGGTGATGCTGTTAAAGATTGGAAAATTGGAGATCGTGTAATGGGTGTCACTCGTTTCGGAGCTTATACAACTCATCTTAATATTGAAGAGAATTATGTTGCACATATTCCCAATGAATGGAGTTATGAAGAAGGCGCTTCCTTTTTAGTGCAAGCACTGACGGCTTATTATGGATTATATCATTTAGGTAATTTGCAAAGAGGGAATACGGTGTTAATACATAGTGCCGCAGGTGGGGTAGGCCTATTAGCGAATAGAATGGCGCAAAAAGCTGGTGCATATACCATTGGAACTGTGGGTAATGATAGTAAAATTGATTTACTAAAAAAAGAAGGCTACCAGGATTTTATTGTACGTGACAAGCAATTCAAGAAAAAACTGGTCAGTGCATTAGATAGTCGAGAGTTAAATATTGTAATGGAATGCATAGGAGGGGCGGTCTTTAAGGCGGGTTATGATTTACTGGCACCTCAAGGTAGAATGGTGAATTATGGCTCTGCCAGATATGGAGATACCAAAAATTCTCCCAATTGGCTTCGGCTGGCATGGCTCTACCTTACCAGGCCAAAAATAGACCCTCAAAAGATGATAGAAACTAATAAAGCTATATTAGGATTCAATCTCATCTGGTTATATGAAAAAAAGGAATTAATGGCTCAAATTTTACAAGAGTTGGAGAGTTTAAATATGTCCGCGCCGCATATTGGCCATACTTTCCAATTTGATAAAATGTATGAAGCTATCAAATTGTTTCAATCGGGTAAAACCGTTGGGAAAGTAGTTATTCAAGTAACTGATGAGAATGTTTAATTACCTTTAATCTTCTTTTTAAAGAAATCCCAAAATTCTTTTCTTTCTTCTTTTGAGCTGGCTAAACCCTTCAATGTTTTCATAAAATTGCCTTCTGTATTTTTCTCTTTTGAAGGGTTTATTTTCGGTAAAGGAGCAGGCTTCTCTTTTTCTTCAGGTACTGCTTTATTAGCGTCATCAGAAAGCTGACTCCTCATCCCAAAACTTTTAGGATCGAGTTTGCCTGCCTTTTCGTAATGGGCATCAGCTTTATTTTTATAGCCAGCTTTTTCTAATACCAATCCCAGGTTATTATGCGAAATGGCATCTTCAGGATCAATTTCGATAGCCTTTTGATAATCAATTTTTGCACCTTCCAAATCACCTAAACTATCTTTAATAAAGGCTCTGCTGGCATATCGGAAAGGGTTTTCCGGTTCAAGTGCTACTGCATGGTCAAAATCAGCTATAGCATTTTCAGAATTTTGGGCCATATAATAGATCAGTCCACGTTCACCAAAGAAATGTGCTTCTTCTGGTTGGAGGGCAATGGCTTTTGTTAAATCAGAAAGTGCTGCATTGTAATCTTTTATTTTAAAATAAGCCTTTCCGCGCTGATAAAAAGCAATAGGATAGGATTGATCAGCTTCTATATATTTTGAATATAAGTGGATTCCTTGTTTGAAATCCCCTTTCAGGCAATATGAAGAGGCTGTTTCTAGTAAAATATTTATATCTTCCATATCTTTTATAGCTAGTGAGCTGGTTACATTTCAAAATTAATTAAGTATTACTTCTTAGAAAAACATCATGCGATTAAAAAGGGATGTTTATTTCTAAAGTGAATCCTCCATAAATTCTTCGATCCAATCATATGCTATATTTGACCTATTGAAGAACTGCAATATCATTCCAGCATGCGTTTTCTTTTTTTGTAATTTATAATTCGGTTCAGACACATACTGTTTATAAACGTTCATAAAACGTTCTGTAGATGAAAGAATGCCGGGTAATGTTTTACCACCCATCATTATTAATAACGGCGGGTCATTTATATCTACAAAATAAATAGGAGAGCTTTCCTTCCATAGCTGAGAGTCTGTGGTAAAAGCTTTAATATAAATATTGTCAGGCGGAAAGTTATTCTTCTTTAAAAAGCCATGCATATCCAAACCGGCAGCATCAATCAACACAGCACCTTTGATTGGATTTTTCATGCCCAAATCAAGAATATAGTCATCTTTTAAAGTTATTAAACTTGCTAAATGACCGCCCGCTGAATGACCAGAAATAAAAATCTTCATTGGATTTCCTCCATAATCTGCAATATTTTCATAAGTCCATTTAACAGATTGGGCCGCAGCATAGGCCATATCCGTTACTATAAAATCAGGGCTCAAAGGATAATTGATCAATACAGCTATTATGCCTTTTTTAGCTAAGCGTTTACCGAAAAAATTATACATCTCTTTATTCCCTGATTTCCAGCTCCCTCCATACAAATAGATCATTACTTTTTCATTTCCTGTTGCATTTTTAGGGGCGTAGATATTCAATTGCATTTTAGGCATATTACCTCTAAAACCTTCTTCCATATAGGTAATATCTTTTGATTTTGTTACTCGGTTGAAAGTACAGGAAGAAATGAAAATTGTGAAAAGGATAGCTGAAATGTATAAAAAATGTAAATGTCTGTGCATTATTATGTATGATAGTTGATGAGTTTAACTTTATTCCATCTGCTAAGTTTAAAAAAATGAAGATGTTAATACTATCATTTGAATAAGATTTTTTAAACCTAACAGAATAAAATGAAATGCTGCAAATTATGGGTTGGTTATCAATTGATGAAAGCCTATTTTTGGGAAAAATTAAATTAACGATAATAAATATGGTACAACCATGGATGCGTGGAGTATTACTGATCGGTGCCGTTTATAATGTTGCCTGGGCACTCTTTTTATATTGGCAGCCAGGTAGTTATGTTAAATGGATAAGCGAAGGTGAACAAATAGAAAACCCATGGGTGATTTACCAGGCAATAGGTGTAGCTATTATAGGACTGTTTATGTTTATGGGTACTCTTTATCCTTTAAAGTTAAGGTGGTTGATATTAGCTTCCTTCATAGCAAAGTTAACAGGTGGTTTTTTAGTGTATCATTTTATTATGCAGTCTGCAATCAATAAAAAATTTATTTTTCATGTATTAATGAATGACCTGGTATGGTTAATTCCTCTTTTACTAATTAGTTTGGCTGCGTTTAAAGCACATAAAAGCCGCTGATAGCTTTTTATGTTTTAATTTCCCTCATTACATAAGATATTTACATATGCTTTATCAATTCATGCGATTTCAATTAATTTTATTCATTTCTTTTTTCACCATCTCTGATGGTTTCTCTCAATATAAGCAGGAGAATTCATCTTCAGAAATTCTTCATGATTTACAAAAGCTGCAGCATACAGCACGGGTTTTATATATTGCAGCGCATCCTGATGATGAAAACACCAGGCTGATTAGCTACTTATCCAAAGGGAGGAAATTTGAAACTGCTTATTTGTCTTTAACCCGCGGTGACGGTGGGCAGAATGTGATCGGCTCTGAATTAAGTGAAGGATTAGGCTTAATTCGAACTCAGGAACTATTGGCGGCAAGAAGAATAGATGGAGGAAAACAATTTTTTACCCGTGCCAATGATTTTGGGTATTCAAAAAATCCAAAGGAAACTTTCAACAAATGGGATAAGGAAAAGGTATTGTCTGATGTGGTATGGGTGATCCGTAATTTTCAGCCTGATATTATCATAACTCGTTTCAATGAAAGCCCTGGAACAACCCATGGCCATCATACAGCTTCAGCCATTTTGGCCAGAGAGGCATATTATAAAGCCGCTGACCCAACAATTTTTCCCGATCAGCTCCAATATGTGAATGTTTGGGAAACTAAAAAACTGTTTTGGAATACTTCTTCCTGGTTTTTTAGAGGTGACAAGGAGTTCTCTGAAGAAGATTATACTTTAGTGAATGTAGGTGAGTATAATTCCATTTTAGGATTATCTTATACAGAGATAGCAGCCAAAGGCCGTAGCCAACATAAATCACAAGCGTTTGGCTCTTCAGGTGTGCGAGGTGAAGAAATTGAGTACCTGGAACAATGGGAGGGGAGCAAAAAAGATAAAACACTCTTTGGAGGAATATCAACAGGATGGGATAATTTCAAAAATGGAGATGATATCAGTTCTTCTATTCAGCAAATATTAAAAAAGTATGAGCCGGAAAATCCTTCAATTATTGTTAATGACTTAATTAAGCTGAAGAAGATAATTGAAGACTTGCCTAAAAGTGCTGTTAAAGACGATAAACTAGCTGAAATTGACCAAATTACCTTAAAATGTGTTGGCTTATATCAGTTGTTTTATCATCAGCAAAATTATGCTAGCCCGGGAGATAGTTTAGCGCTTCAGTTGGAAATTGTTAACCGCTCCAATGTAGATATTGAGTTAAGAAAAATTAGTATTGAGGAAGTATCATTGAATAAAGTTTACAGTCAAACATTAAATTATAATGAGGTCTTTAATATAGAGTTACCTATTAAAATCGATCCAAATCAATCCTATTCTAACCCCTATTGGCTAGAAAAAGGCAAAGGGAATGGTATGTATCAGGTAAATGATCAGTTGAAAATTGGCAAAGCGGAAAGTGCCCCATCTATATCAGCTACTATAATTCTGGCTATTAACGGAACTGAAATAGAATTTTCATCTCCGCTGGTACATAAAAGTAATGATAGGATAAAAGGAGAGGTTATACAGCCTTTTTATATTATACCTGCAGTTTCAATAAGTTTTTCTGAAGAAGTAATGATTTTCACACAGGAAAATCAGGTCAGGGAAATGGTGATAAAAATAAAGGCCTTAAAAGACGGCATGGCCGGGGATTTAAATCTAATCTTACCAGATTCATGGAAATTGATAAATCAGGATAATTTTATATTTTCCGGTTTAGATAAAAATGAAGAAATTAGCTTTACAATTAAGTTGAAAAGCGGCCAAAAAGCAGGTCAGTATCCTCTCCATGCAGAGGTGATATTAAATAATGATAAAATCATTAATAAAAATATTACAGAAATTCAATACGAGCATATTCCTCATCAGGTAATTATAAATAAGGCACAATCGAAACTGGTTTTGTCAGATATAAAAATTGTAGGTAAAACTATAGGTTACATCGAAGGTGCCGGAGACGGTGTAAAGGAGGCATTGAAAGCCATGGGGTATAATGTAGAAGTTATTAATGTTTCGGAGGCAAATTTGAAAGAATTGTTGAAATACGATGCTATTGTTGCAGGTATTAGAGCCTATAATACCAATGAAGACTTGCAGGATAATTATAAAAAATTGTTCGACTATATGGAAAAGGGTGGAACATATGTAGTTCAGTATAATACAAGCTATAGCTTACCAGATAAAGATTTTTGGCCTTACCCACTCAAAATCTCGCGTGACAGAATAACTGTGGAAGAGGCATCTCTTGAATTCTTAAAGCCTGATCATATTTTGTTAAATTATCCTAATAAAATTAATGAATCAGATTTTGAAGGTTGGGTTCAGGAAAGGGGCCTGTATTTCCCTGGAAGCTGGGATGAAAAATACCAGGCTATTTTAAAGGGCAATGACCCGGGTGAAGATCCTTTGACAGGAGCTTTGTTAACTGCTAATTATGGTAAGGGTAAATTCGTTTATACAGGCTTAAGTTTTTTCCGCGAGCTACCTGCTGGTGTGCCTGGTGCCTACCGTATTTTTGCGAATTTGGTTGCTCCTGCCCCGAAAAAATAGAAAAAGTGCATATTCATCAATTATTTAAAGGCGTTAGTCGATAAATTGAATAGAAATATAAACATTTTACATACTTTCGTGTATAATGTAAAAACAGAGCAATTTGTACATATCAAAATTTAGTGTTTTAATACATGTATAAATTATTCATTTAAGTCAATACAACTAAATTATAACAGATGAAATTAGAAGAAGAAATCAAACAATTAAAATTTGTAAATGAAAAGCAGAAAGCTATTTTAAATATTATTTATACTGCTAACTGGATATCTTCTATACAACATAAAATCTTCAAAAAGCACAAAATTACAGCGCCACAATATAACGTATTGAGAATTTTAAGAGGGAAATTTCCTGAGCCGCTTACGGTTTCTTCTATACAGGAAAGAATGTTGGATAAAATGTCAAATGCTTCCCGTTTGGTAGACAAATTAGTCGATAAGAATTATGCTGAAAGATCCACTTGTTTGTATGACAGACGTCAGGTAGATGTAACCATTACAGAAAAAGGTCAGAAATTATTAAAAGCTATAGAGCCGGAATTAAATGAATTTCATGATGGTAGAATGAT
>JBEPWY010000196.1:0-7032 GCA_041642185.1 Marivirga sp. | reverse complement strand
CCACAAACACATGAATAGGGCGTGTTCATTTAAAAGTTGCGGATCTTCAACGTTCGGTGGACTTTTATTGTGGTTTGCTAGGTTTTGAAATTACCACAATTTTAGGGGAAGACGCTGCTTTTATTTCCGTCGGCGATTCCATCATATCGGGCTAAACACCTGGCAGAGTAAAAACGGTTCCCCCGCAGAAAAAAACACTGCCTGGCTATTTCATACAACTATTTTGTACCCTTCAAGAAAAGATTTAGCACAAATTTTACAAAAATTATTGGCTGCTAATTATCCTTTGACCGGTGCTGCAGATCATGGCGTTTCGGAAGCTTTGTATTTAGATGATCCTGATGAAAACTGTGTGGAACTTTATTGGGACAGGCCAAAAAAAGACTGGCCATAAAAGGCTGATCGCTCATTAGAAATGTATACACGGGTTATTGAAGGAGCTCGGGTAGGTTTACTCGCTTAATCATAATCTGAATTATTACCATTCATAAAAGCTCACCTATTTAGCAACGGCTATTGTCAAAATAGAAATTTTAGCCCCTTTTTCAATTAATGGCTGGCAAGCAGCCTGAATCGTAGCTCCTGTAGTTAAAACATCATCCACTACTAAAACTCTCTTTCTGGTCAAATCAGTTGTTACATTTTTTAACATGGAAAAAGTAGATTCTACATTGTCAAAGCGTTCCAATCTGTGTTTTTTAGTCTGACTTTTTCTGTTTACCTGCTTTTGAAGTAGTCTCCTAAAAGGAATGTTTAAGGCTTTACTTAATCCCTCTGCTATTTTATCACTTTGATTATAACCTCTTTTTTTATGCTTAACAAAATGTAATGGCACGGTAGTAATCAGGTCAAATTTCTTATTATATTCCTCCTGCAATAACTCTTTGCCATACATTTCACCTAAATAAACACCTATTTCTTCATTGCCATTATATTTTAACTGATGCAAAAGCTTTTGGATTACACTTCCTTTCTGATACCAACAGAGGGACATTGCATACTGAAGATCCGGTATTTCAAAAAACCTGCTGTGTAAAATATTGGGTTGGTTTTTATGCGTTTGCGTTAGTGATAAATCCGAATGACAGTGGGTGCATAGCAATTCTTCTGATCTTGTAAGTGTTAAATTACAAGCACTGCAGTAATTTGGGAAAATTAATGATATAAAATCCGATACAATTAATGAAAAGGGTTGGGTAGATAGCATCACAAGAACTAACTTTACGGGCTTAATTAGCAAGCGTTTAATGAAAATAGTACATTTGCACCAGTCTTAAAAATTTTCTCGATTAATTTATGAATAAAGTAGAAGAATTCAATGAATATCGCTCTGTAATGAACGATAAAATCATAGGGTCAAATAATAAAATTCTAAAAAGAATTTTCAATTTGGATACCAATGCATTTGCTGAGGGGAGTATTGATAAAAAAACAAAAGAAATGATCGGCCTTTCCAGCTCGATGGTTCTTCGTTGCGATGATTGTGTGCGATACCATTTAGGTAAATGCTATGAATTAGGCGTAAATGATGAGCAGGTTTTTGAAATTTTCTCCATCGCCAACTTAATTGGTGGCACTATAGTAATCCCTCATTTGCGTAGAGCTGTTGAGTTTTGGGAGCAGTTAAAGGAAAATAATGCGGTAAATGATTAAAAAAGATCTTGAACTTGAAAGAAAATGGCAAGCTTTAAGGTTAAAGCTGAAGGACACTATTGGCAGGAAGCCAAAAGACATGAATGCCGTGCTCTTTTTAATAGGAGTTCAGGAGCTGGGCAAAGGCCCACACAGCTTTAGTAAGGAAGAAAAGCAGGATTTAATGCACATAGCCATTTGTAAAGTGCTTAGCCTTTCTGGTTTTTATGAATTGGAAGGATTAGACGAGCAGGGGTGGCCACATTGGAAATTAGTAAAACAGTTGCCTCATTTTGATATATTAGATCAGGAGAAGCTGCTTAAAATGCATGTGATTGAATATTTTGAACAGGAAGTAGAGCTTTAATTTTTAAAGCACTATTAAACAGGGGTAATGATTATAAAAGACAGTACAATAGTCTGAATAGTCATTATATATGAGTATTTTTAAAACTTTTATAAATTACTTAAACCAAAAATAAATTTTTAACAAAATAGTTGTTAATGAAGATCATCTCTTATAATGTAAACGGCATTAGGGCCGCTGAAAAAAAGGGCCTGAGCGAATGGCTTAAAAGTGAAAACCCTGACGTTTTATGTTTACAGGAAGTAAAAGCAAATGTAGAGCAGGTAGACCTTGAAATTTATAAAAGTCTAGGCTACCATATATATTGGCATTCTGCAGAAAAAAAAGGGTACAGTGGTGTTGCTATCTTTTCTAAATTAGAGCCTATAAATGTTGAAATAGGATGTAATATGCCGATTTATGATTGTGAAGGCCGTGTAATAAGGGCAGATTTTGAGAATTTCTCGATATTGAATACCTACATGCCCAGTGGATCCAGTGGAGATTTACGACAATCATTTAAAATGCAGTGGTTATCAGATTTTAAAAATTATTCCGTAGAATTAAGAAAAGAATTACCTAATTTATTGATTTGTGGTGATTATAATATCTGCCATGAAGCCATTGATATTCATGATCCTATAAGAAATAAAAACAGCTCTGGATTTTTACCGGAAGAAAGAGAATGGATGAGCAGCTTTATACAGAGCGGGTTTATTGATACTTTCCGACATTTAAATAAAGAAGGCGACAATTATAGTTGGTGGAGTTACCGTGCAGGTGCCAGGCAAAGGAATAAAGGCTGGAGAATTGATTATCATATGATTACTCCTCCTTTAAGTGAAAAGCTTAAAAGTGCAGACATACTACCTGATGTTCATCATTCAGATCACTGCCCAATAAAAATTATTTTGGAACAATAGCAGAAACCTAAAATATTTAGAAATCATTGTGAGCAAATTTTCGTTACCAAGAAAGTGAATAATTCGGGACATATAGCAAACATTTTAAATAAGCTTCAGAACTACAAAAAAAAGTATTATCTGAACAGGTTATTTAAGGGGGTACTCATTTTCCTTGCATATATCCTTATTGCTTTTATAGGCTTAAGTATTCTGGAATATCAGTTGCACATGAACAGTATATTCAGAGGAATATTATTTGCTCTTTTTACGCTAAGTGGACTTTTTTTCCTAGCCAAATATATTGCTATACCCATATTCCATTTATTACAGAACGGGAAGCATTTAAGTAATAAAAAAGCGGCATTGGAAATTGGTAAATATTTTCCTGAAATTAACGATAAGTTGCTGAATTTCATACAGTTAAACGAACTCTCAGAAAAAGAAAATTCACTTGTTTATGCAAGTATCGAGCAAAAATCACAGGGGTTAAAATCGTTTAATTTTAGCGAAAGCATTAAAATTAAAAAAAGCAATAAAAAGTATTTCCCTTATGTAATTATCCCTGTCTTTATTTTAAGTATTATTTTGATGTTTGCCCCTTATATGGTTACAGAAGGCAGCTATAGAATCATTAAATTTAATGAAGAGTTTGTGCCGGAAGCTCCATTTATGTTCCACGTGGAAACAGAATTGTTAATAGCTTATAAAGGGGAGCCCTATAGTATTAAAGCACGGCTTGAAGGTCAGGAATTGCCAGCCGATTTATTTATCATAAAAGACGGTATTAGACAAAAACTTCAAAAATCAGACAATAAAACGTTTAAATATACTATTAATAATCCGCAAGAGGATATAAGCTTTGTTTTAGAAGGAGCTGGTTTTTTTTCAAATAAATATTTGCTAAAAGTTTATGAAAGACCTGCGGTACAAAACATGGCAATTGAGCTGGTTTATCCATCTTATACCCGTACTTCAAGAGAAAGAATTGAAAACTCAGGTAACTTGATCATTCCAGAAGGCACCAGGGCGAAATGGTGGGTTCAAAGTAAAGCCACTGAGGAAATAGTATTTTCTTCCAATCAGGATAGCACAAGCTCTGCATTTGAAAAAGCTGACGATAAAACATTTATTTTTGAGAAAACAATTATTAATTCACAGATATACCAACTGAGTTTAGCCAATAAAAATGCTCGGGGGCTGGATAATTCCCAGTATTCAATTGAGGTAATAAAAGATAAAGCTCCGGAAATTAGCCTTGAGTCTGTTAATGATAGCAGCTTATTTAATCAGGTGGCTTTAGCTGGGGAGATTAGTGACGACTATGGGTTTTCACAATTCAAATTAAATTATAAAGTTTTAAATAAAGGAGCAGTAAAAGAAAAAGGTGAAATTAAATTACCTTTTAAAAGGGATATTCTGAATCAAAAATATTTTGAACTCTGGCAAGTTGATTCTTTAATTAAAGAGGATGAAGATGTGGTACAGTATTATCTTGTAGTTTATGACAATGATGCTGTTAATGGAGCAAAAAGTACCAGAAGCACTGTGCACACATTTAAAAGACCTAATAGAAATCAGATTGAAGAAACTATCAAAAACAGCTCTCAATTATCTGAAAATCAGATGGATAAGAGTATTAAAAATACAAAAGCTCTGAATCAGAAACTGGAAGATTTAGAAAATATCCTTAAAACGAAAAGAAATCTTAATTGGGAAGATAAAAAATTATTAGAAGAAATAATAAATGAAAAAGAAGCTGTTGAAAAACAACTTGAGAAGGTAAAGCAGGAGATTAAGGAAAACAGTCAGAAAAGGGAAAAATTTAGTCAGCAAAACCCTGATCTAAAAGAAAAGAGTGAGCAGCTTGAAAGCCTAATGGAAGAGATGCTCAAAGATAAAAATGAAGAACTTCTTGAAAAAATTCGCGAATTAATGGAGAAGGAAAGCCAGTCAGATGAGTTCAGAGAATCTGTTCAGGAACTTAAAAAGAAAGAGAAGAATCGTTTAAAAGAAATGGAAAGGCTAATGGAATTATTTAAACGTCTGGAAATACAATACGATTTAAATAAAGTAGGAGAGGACTTAGAGGACTTAGCAGATCAGCAAAAAGATTTGGCAGATAAAAATGAAAAAGAAAATGCTGACTCAGAAGAAAATACTAACGTAGATGAAGCGCTGAAAGATCAGGAAAAAATTAACGAAGAATTTGAAGAGGTAAAGAAATCATTAGATGATATAAAGGAAAAAAATCAATCTTTAAAGCAACCTAGCCCGATTGAAGACACGAAAGAACAAGAGAATGAAATAGACCAATCTCAACAAAAAAGTAGCGAACAGCTAAAGCAAGATAACAAGAAAGGTGCTTCAGAAAGCCAGAAAAAAGCATCAGAAGAGATGAAAAAGATGGCCCAAACCATGGCTCAAATGCAATCAAGCATGGAAATGCAGGCGCTACAGGAAAACATTGATGATCTCAGAGATATAGTAGATAATTTATTAAAATTATCTTTCCGGCAGGAAGACTTAATGAAAGAATTCAGGGATGTTAATGCCAGTGACCCACGATTTATCTCTCTTTCAGAAAAACAGCTGAATATGGAAGAAGATGCTGTTATCATTGAAGATAGCTTAAACGCACTGGCTGAAAGGGTTTTTCAGTTAAAGGCCTTCATTACTGAAGAAATGTCTACAATGAATGAATCTATGCAACGCAGCTTAAGCGCACTGAAAGAAAGAGATAAAAATAGAGCTGTAGGAGAACAACAGTTTGCAATGACCTCAATGAATAACCTTGCCTTAATGTTAGATGATGTACTAGAACAAATGCAGATGCAAATGCAATCAGCTATGGGCATGGGCAGTAAACCTCAACAAGGTAATCAGCAGCAACCAGGAATAAGCGAAATGCAGAAGGCTCTAAATCAGGAAACGAAGGAGTTATCTGAAAGTCAGAAAAGCGGAAGAGAAATGTCTGAAAAACTAGGAGAACTTGCAGCAGAACAAGCTAAACTGCGCAAAATGCTTAAGGAAATGCAGGAAGGCTTAAATGAGAAAGAAGGGGGCAAAAACGGTGGTGGATTAGGTGATGTAATGGAGGAAATGGAAAAAATAGAGGAGGAAATTGTCAATAGAAGGATAAATAGCGATTTAATAAAAAGACAAGAAAAAATAGTTACACGTTTATTGGAAGCAGAAAAGGCGAAACAGGAGCAAGAAGAAGATGATGAAAGGAAAGGCGAAACTGCAACTGATTACCAGAAAGAACGATTGCCTAATGCATTTCTAAAATATCTTGAAGAGAAAGAAAAAGAAATTGAATTATTAAAAGGCGTACCGCCAAGCTTTACTCCTTATTATAAGAATGAAATTAACAAATACTATAAACGCTTAAAATCAACAGAAACAATAGCCTTATGAATGACATTACAATAAGTATTCCTTCGCTAACTGAAAACATCAGAATAGTAGAAAGCTTTATTGATAACGCTAAGGAAAAACTACAGATTAACGACGACATATATGGCAACATAATGATCGCTATAACAGAGTCCGTGAACAATGCGATTATACATGGGAATGCCGGCGATAAAAGTAAAAATGTAGAGTTAAGCTGTGCAATAGAAGACAATGTTGTTGTGTTTTATGTTACAGATGAAGGTTCTGGATTTGATTACACCACTTTACCTGACCCAACTGCTCCAGAAAATATTGATAAACCAGGTGGAAGAGGAATCTTTTTGATGAAAGCTCTGTGCGATGAATTGCAATTTCAGGAGGAAGGACGTAAAGTGAAATTAAGTTTTTACATAGATTAATGTCTCAAATTAATTTCTTCAAAGAAGATATAAAACTGGACCTTCGAATGCTTCAAGGTTATAAAAAATGGATAGAAAAAATTGCTGTTCAATACAATCAACCTATAGGAGTTATCAATTATGTGTTTTGTAGTGATGAATTTCTATATAATATTAATATGGAATATTTAGATCACGACACCTATACCGATATAATTACCTTTGATTTAAGAGAGGGTCAGCTAAATGAAACTATTGAGGCAGATATGTTTATTAGTATAGAAAGAATAAAGGAGAACTCAGACAAGGAAGCTGTGCCATTTAAAAAAGAACTAGCCAGAGTTATAATACACGG
>JBEPWY010000195.1:0-7086 GCA_041642185.1 Marivirga sp. | reverse complement strand
TCTTCGGCCGGATCGATGGTGGTTGTGGTGCCGTCTTCGTTGGTAACGGTAATGGTGCCGTCATCTTCGTTTACGTCCACATCTGTTACCACTCCATCAATGGTTACATCTGTCGGTGGGGTGGGCGTTTCGGTATCGGCCGGTTCTTCTGTATTGTCCAGTTCGGGGTCGCTATCCAGCCCCACTATAAACGGGCCTTCAGGATTTACAGTGCTTTCCACATAACCGCCTATCAGTTTTTTATAACCCACAGGTGCTACCTGTGGTTATTGTAGTTCAATACCTTCAGTGTTGGGGGCAGCATTTAATTATCAGATACGTCTAACGATTAGTGAAGGAGAAAAGCCTGAGGGGCTTTAACAAAAATAGCCATAGGTAAAACCTGTGGCTATTTTGGAGGTGTTTGAACAACCCTGTAGGGGTTGAACAAGATTTTTATAGCAGGTGTTACAATTCAACATCTTCAGTGTTGCATGCAACTCAACTATTTGCTTTCTGATGCACCAGAATGTGATAGAAGTTAATTGTTGTTAATTAACAATGAAAAGATTAAAAAAATCATCCTCTGCGATGTACCAGCAGGCTGAGTAATTTTAAACAAATTGTGCTACCAAAAATAGAAATGTATGCTCAATACCATTTAATTGCTGCGACAGCACCTCCTTTAATTTGGAAGGCACATCCGGGTTATCAATTAATTCTCTATATTCTTCAATGGCAATTTCTTCAACAGAAACACAAATATTCATTAAGGTAAATCTTTCACTGGGATTTATTGAAGATCTTATTTCAGCTCTGATATCATTTATTTGTTCAATTTTACTAACATCCTTTACTGGAATACCATTATGCTTTAAAATCTCTTGCTGTAATTGAACAGAATACTCTAGCCTCTCCTGGTAAAATATATGAAATTCTTCTCTAAGGGTTGGATCAGATATTTTGAGTGCAGCATGCTGATAAGCTTCTTTACTAACTTCTATAATAGAAAGAAGATTATTCAATTGATTAATGATAGTTTGATTAGCGTGGTTCATTATCGTTTAATTTTACGTTAAGTAATAGATCGTTCTTTAACGGAAAATCTGTTACCTTGAGATAGAAACTACCTCTATATTTTTTATATAGATATATTATTATAAGCCTATTCACACTACTCTCTTCCTTAAAATTTTCCTGTTTTTCATCCGCGCCAATAATTCCTGCATCTCATCAAATACCTTCAGAAATTCTTTCAATGATTTGCTTCTGAAATGGAAATGGAAGGATTTTGAAATCCTTCCGCCTTGTAATAGATGGCATTTCCATAATTTTAAGATTGAAGCTTACCCTTAACAGATAAACTATTTTGGTTCACTACAAAAGTGAGGAAATGAACTGCTTGATTACTTACATAATTATGGATAGGAAATATAAGAATCCCACATTTTAATTTTACAAGATCCAATATGTTTATCATTTCACAGCAATAAACACTTTAATTTATAAACCAAGCATAAATGAGGTGCGTAAAAACTTTAGGTACTACTATAAATTTAGTGGTAAGCCTGTTGCTTCAATTAATCTCATTGGAAAAGGACAGGAGGATGAGGCTGAAAAAACAACAGGAGCCTAAGGAAGATGAGCGTAACAACAATAAATAATTGTACTTCCAATTTAGGATTACTCATAAAATAGATATTTATGCCAAACAGATATGAGGAAATTAGTACTTATACAAGGCTTATACTATTTCATCACCGGAATTTGGCCTATACTGCATATTGAAAGCTTTACAGCTATTTCCGGTCCCAAACAGGATATTTGGCTGGTTAAAACTGTCGGTGTTCTAATTATAGTGATAGGTGCCACTATGTTGTTCCATTATTTCTCCAAAAGAGATAATATTTTTAAAGAAATAGCTTTTATGGCCATTTCTTCTGCTATAGGCTTTATTATTATAGATGTCTATTATGCGCTTTCCGATCGAATTTGGGATATCTATCTCTTAGATGCACTAGCCCAACTTATCTTATTAATTGCCTGGCTGATAGTGATCAGAAAAAGGGAGCTTGTTTAATAATTGAGGCTCATCATAGTTCAATAGGTTAAAGGCTTATTCCTCAAAAGACGGTAAAGATCATATCGTAAAAACCAACCACATTAAAAAAATACTCGTTGCTTATTAGATACTTATGTAACACCAAGTGAAGAGATTAATTTTTCTGGAAAGCTGAAGGCAAAGCCTTTAAAATACTTTTTTCAACACAAAATCATTTTTTAAGATGGGAAATTCAATTAACCAACAGACCGGTGGTCAATCCAATAAAGATGTAATAATAGTAACAGGAAGCAGTGGACTTATAGGAACTGAAATTATAAAATTACTTTCAAAGAAATATACGGTAGTAGGACTAGACAAAGTAGGTAATCCCTACCCTCCCGCAGAAGCTGAATGGATCTGTTTTGACATCACTTCGGAAGAAAGTATAAGAGCAGCCATGGGCCGATTCAAATATGTTTATGGAACTAAAATAGCTTCTGTTATTCATTTAGCCGCTTATTATGATTTTTCAGGTGAGCCAAGCCCACTTTATGAAAAAGTGACAGTGCAGGGCACAGAAAATTTCCTGAATGTATTAAAAGATTATGAAGTGGAGCAATTTGTATTTTCAAGCACCAACCTTATTTATAAACCTACTGAACCAGGTCAAAAAATCAATGAGGATTGTCCGCTGGAGCCCAACTGGGACTATCCTGAATCTAAGGTGGATACAGAGCAGGTTATACGCGATAATCGTGGCAGTATGAAAGCAGTGCTTTTAAGGCTGGCGGGATTATATGATGAGGAATGCCACTCCATCCCCATCAGCCATCAAATCAAACGGATTTATGAAAAACAGTTTACCAGCCATTTTTATTCCGGCGACACCTCTCATGGAAATGTTTTTCTTCATATGAATGATTTGTTGGATGCAATCGAAAAAACAGTGGACAAGCGTAAAGTACTGGATGAAGAAATAGCCATTAATATTGCGGAACCAGAAACACCAAGTTACCAGGAACTGCAGAACAAAATAGGTAAATTAATACATGGTGAAGAGTGGGATACTTATGAAGTGCCTGCTCCCTTAGCTAAAACAGGTTCCTATGTGATGGACGTATTCGGAGACCCTTTTATTAAACCCTGGATGATAGACCGTGCCGATGATCATTATGAACTGGATATTTCAAGAGCCAATAAATTGCTCGACTGGCATCCAAAGCACTCACTTATGGATACCCTGCCGGAAATAATCGAAAAGCTTAAAGCTGATCCTGTAAAATGGTACAAAGAGAATGATCTCGATCCGCCCAAAAAAGTAAAAGAAAGAGCGAAAGAAAAAGCAGAACAATCTTAAACATATATTATGAAAAAAGGTAAATCTGAAGGCAGTAAAGACCAAAAGCACAAGCATGGAGGAATGGGAAAGCGTGGGGTAACACGCCCTATGGCCGAAATGAATATGGGCAAAGGAGATGGCGGTGATAAAGAAAAGAAAGATGATCATCAGGAGCATGACCAAAGCCATAAAATGACTGATGAGCAGAGGGAGAAAATGTTGCATATGCATCATAAACAAACCTTATGGATCTACTGGCTCGTTGTTTTATTAGGTTTCTGGATGGTATTTACACCTCTATCCTTCGATTATGCAAAAAATGCCGTTGAACCGTCGGGCGGCCGCGATGTATGGCTGAGCATGGGCGAGCGCATTGCTGCCATGAAGTGGAGCGATATCATCAGTGGTGTGTTATTGATATTTTTCGGATGGCGCTCCTTGACCCCTAACAGGCCTTACAGCATGTGGATCTGCTGTTTTATAGGCATCTGGATCAGTATGGCCCCTTTAATTTTATGGTCGCCTTCAGAATTGGCCTATTTAAACGGAATGTTAGTCGGAGGATTGGTAATTGCCCTTACCGTATTAATTCCAGGCATGCCCAACATGATCATGTATATGAAAATGGGAGGTGATGTACCTGATGATTGGAGCTATAACCCTTCCAGCTGGCCACAAAGAGCCATTATGATTGCTCTTGCCTTCTTGGGAATGATTGCTTCCCGATATTTAGGAGCCTTTCAACTAGGTTATATCGATTATGCCTGGGATCCTTTTTTTGGCGATAGCACCATGAAAGTATTAAACTCTGATATGTCGCATTCCTGGCCCATTTCTGATGCGGCTTTAGGTACTTTAGCTTATACATTGGAATTTTTAATGGGTTGGATGGGCGGCACTTCCCGATGGCGTACCATGCCGTGGATGGTTACCTTTTTTGGAATCCTGGTAATACCATTGGGCTTTGTGAGTATTTTTTTAGTGATCTCTCAACCCTTAACTGTAGGTGCCTGGTGCACAGTTTGCCTCTTAACAGCTATACTGATGTTACCAATGATACCGCTTCAAATAGATGAGGTAATTGCAATGGGCCAGCATATGGTACAAAGAAAAAGAAAAGGAGACTCCATGTGGAAAGTGTTCTGGAAAGGCGGTGAGCCTATTACTTCTACCAATGATGAACGCTCTCCTGATATATTAAGTTTCCCACAAAAGCCTGCTAAAGTATTTAAAGCTTCTATCTGGGGCATGAGTTTCCCATGGACTTTAACACTTTCCACTATACTGGGCATTTGGCTAATGTTTGCCCCGGGGGTTTTTGGTGTCTCTATCAATGCCACTTCCGCAGATATTAACCATATGGGTGGTGCATTGATAGTAGTAGTAGCAGTAATTTGCATGGCTGAAGTAATGAGGGCGGGCAGATTTATCAATATTCTTTTAGGGCTTACAATCGCAATCTGGCCATGGTTTGTCCAGGATAGTACATTAGCTTTAAATATAAGCAGTGCCATAACAGGCATTGTGGTAGCGGCATTATCTATCCCTATGGGGCCTAAAAAAGAAGATTATGGATTGTGGAATCAGTACATAAAATAGAAAGGTGACTGAGCAAGAAATCTTTGAAAGCACACGGAAATTGATCTATGAGAATATGATCAAAGGACATAATAAGGAGGGCAAAAGTTTTCATTATACTAAACCGGCCCCTGAAAGATATCCTTTTCAATTCTTTTGGGACACTTGTTACCATGTTTTCATACTTTCTGCTTTGGATGAGTACGATATGGCAAAAGAGCATATTAGAAGCCTTTTTGCTTTACAGACAGAAGATGGTTTTGTAGGTCATATGATCTATTGGGACAGGCTTAAACCCGGACGTATAACGGATTTTTTCCAGTCAAAACCAAAAATTAGCAATTTGTATAAAAGCCATATGAGCGCTCTTATACAGCCTCCATTGGTGGCACAAGCAGTAGAAAAAATTTACAATAATACAGAAGATAAAGATTTTTTAGCTGAAATTCTGCCCAAACTCAAAAAATACTACAAATGGCTGGCTGAAAACAGGGATTTTGATGGAGATGGATTGCTCTCCATAATTACTCCCTTTGAATCGGGTATAGACTGGAAACCGACTTATGATGTGGCTTTGGGGTTTCCTGAGAAAAAAGCTGATTGGCGACTTTTTTTTAAAGTTACCTGGATAGATTTTAAAAATTTTATCTACAACTATAATCTCAAAAAAATTAGTAAAAAAGCATGGTTTATTGTGAAGGATGTAGGGTTTAACACCATATATGCCCAAAACCTTTATACGTTATCCAAGCTGTGCAAGGAATTAAATGATGATGAACCTGACTATTTTTCTTCACTGGCAGATCAAGTTACTCAAAGTATAATTAAAGTAATGTATGATGAAAAGGATGCCGCTTTTTATGATGTATATGGCAAGAAAGACACAAAAATAAAGATACTCACTCCCACCATTTTTTACCCGGTAGTAATTAGAGGAATGCCTGACTCAATAGCTGAAAAAGTAATCCAAAAACACTTTTTTAATGAGGAAGAATTTGGCGTGCGCTTCCCCTTGCCTTCGGTAGCAAAAAACCATCCTTCTTTTAACCCTAACGAATCAATGTATATATGGCGTGGTCCAACCTGGATAGCCCATAATTGGTTCATACACCAGTTCCTGATGGAATCAGATTATAAAGAAGAATCAAAAAAATTGATTGAAAGTATATTGAAATTAATTGAAAAAAATGGCTTCAGGGAATACTATAATCCGTTTACAGGAGAAGGTTATGGTGCTAAAGATTTCACCTGGGCAGGGCTTGTACTTGATATGATCCAAATGGAGAAAAGACATAAGCAGCAAAAAAAGTATAAGTAGAATCTAAAAATTTAAAGATATGGTAGACCTTAAAAAAGAAAAAAAAATCATTGAAGGCAAAGACTCTAAAAATAAAACCTATTCAAGCGAAAATACTTATTCTGATGAGCAGCAGGCAAAAGAAGCGTTTAACAGGTCAATTAAAAAACTTTTTAATGTAAACCGTTGGTCCAGACTTCCCGGTATCTCCTCTACTTTTCAGCTATACAACAGAGGAGGGGAAGGTAAAGATACCGTAATGGTACAAGTGGGTGATTATATTAAAATTGATTTACCCGGTCCTTTTCCTGAAAACTGGGTGGTAGTAACAGATATAAAGGAAGAAGAAAACCTGGCTGAATTCACAGCCAGTCCGAGCTCTGACCCGACTGATAAAGGAAAAGAGCAAGAGGAAATTGATCATTTTTTTATAGATGAAGCCACAAGTACCTTCAGGGTTAAAAGAGTTGGTAACACTTTATACGGTTATGAAATAGGGAAAGATGAAGGGATCAATAATCAAGAAAAAGAAGCCGGTGAACGTAAATTGATCAATACCCTTATCGCTGAAGGGGGCTGGGCAGGGTTCCAAAAATTCCAATGGAAAAAGCTGACAGATTATTTTGTTCATCATACAGAAACTGAATAAATATTGTGAGGAAAACCGTGGAAAAAACCAAAAATAGCAGAAAAGGAATTGCTGTAATAACAGGGGCCTCTGCCGGTGTTGGCAGGGCCTGTACCAGGGCTTTTGCTAAAAAAGGTTACGATGTAGCATTATTGGCCAGAGGTAAGGATGGATTGGGAGCGGCTAAACAGGAAGTGGAAGAAATAGGACGTAAAGCTGTA
>JBEPWY010000194.1:0-7102 GCA_041642185.1 Marivirga sp. | reverse complement strand
ATACTTGTGATTCTAACTTTCTGAAATAAGTTTCCCCACTCTCTTTAAAAATATCAGTAATGCTTTTAGCTTCCTTGGCTTCTATGCAATCATCCAAATCCAGAAAAGGGAGATTATATTTTCCTCCAAGTTGCTTCCCCCAATAACTTTTACCGCTACCGGGCATGCCTGTGAGGAAATAACGCATTACCTTAATAATTCAGATATATCTGAAGGATCAGGCACATCATTATAATGCCATTTCATTAACACGATACCATCTTCCACTAACACCAAACCAGGGTTGGAGCGAATGATTGTTTTTAATACTGTCGCATCACCATAATAAAAATCAGGAGTTAAACCTCTTTCTGCTTTTACCTTTAAAACACTCTCAGCGGAAGAGGAAGTAAGAACAATAGGGGTAACATCTGCCGGAAGCCTGGATACTAAACTGCTGATATCGATTAAACCCTCAGTTGAAGCTTCATCGATGTCATAAGCTATAATCCATAACTTTTTACCGTTCAGCATTTCCTGGGTTTTGTCTCCTGATTCATTCCAGATAGCAAAATCTGTTATTTTAGGAACAGATACATCAGGATTGGTAATTTCATGGCTTATCAGCTTATAACCATCTGCTTCTGTTAAGTATTTATAAGATTTTATTTTCTCCCCGTCTTTTTCGAAAGTATACTGAAATTTTGGGCTCTCTTTTGCTTTCATTGCTTCCGGTATATTCACACCTTCTTTATAAGCTCTAAAGTCAAGAAAAGGCAAATGTCTGATTGCGTAAATACAAAGCAGAATTGAAATTGCAGTAACAGATATAATGATGATATGCTTGGCAGCAAAAGTGCTTTCCTTAATTTTATCTCTGAAAATAAATAAGAGTCCGATCAGGATTAAAAGAATTACATCCTTAGTGAAAGATTCCCATGGTGTAAGCTTGATAGCATCTCCAAAACAACCGCAATCTGTTACTTTATTGAAATAAGCAGAATAGAAGGTAAGAAAAGTAAAAAATACAATTAGAATGCTCAAAAGAGTTATAGTAAATTTTACTCTCCATCTTATAAGAAGGGCAAGTCCTAAAACTACCTCCAGCACATTTAAAATAATACCTATTATTAAAGCATAAGGCTCAAATATTGAAAAGAAGGAAGCAATATCTCCTGCAAAAACCGCAAAATACTCTTCTAACTTAATAGCTGTTCCTACGGGGTCATTGATTTTAATTAAGCCACTGAATATAAATAAACCTCCTACTAAATATCGGGCAATGTCAAGTAATTTCCTCATTATGAATTATTTTCTAATTTAATTAAACAAAAAACTGCGTAATTAATCATATCCTGATAATTCGCTTTTACCGGTTCTGAAATAAGGGTCGCTCCCTTATTGTCCTCTATTTGCTTCACTCTGTACAATTTCATCAAAATAATATCCGTGATAGAACTGATCCTCATATCACGCCAGGCTTCACCATAATCATGATTTTTATCTAACAATAAAGATAAAGTTTCCTTAACTACTTTATCATAAAGAGGTTCCAGGTCTTTATAAGGAATTTCCAAGGGTGTTTCCTCACCTAATTCTTCCTGAATGATAGCAATAATGGAGTAGTTGATAATGCCTATAAACTCATTACGGATGTCTTCTTCAATTTTCTGTACTCCTTTTTCCTGAACAGATCTTATTCTTTGTGCCTTAATAAAAAGTTGGTCTGTAATGGAGGGTAATCTTAAAATTCTCCATGCAGTACCATAATCTTTTGTTTTCTTTTCGAAAACATCTTTACACAGCGCAATAACTTGCTTATATTCGCTTTCAGTTTGAGTAATCAACAGAATTAAAATTTAATCGGTTAGATAAATTATTATTGGAAGCGAAAGATACAGCATTTTCTTATAAAAAAACACTTCTCATCAAGGGATCATTGATAGATTTATCGCAACCCAAAGTAATGGGGATAGTAAACAGTACCCCCGATTCATTTTATGACGGAGGGAAAACAGCCGTTTTAAAGGAAGCTTTGGATCAGGTGGAGCGAATGTTGATACAAGGCGCTGATTTTATTGATATTGGAGGTTATTCTACCAGGCCTAATGCTGAGGAAGTAAGAGTGGGAGAAGAGATAAATCGTGTTATTCCGTTAATAGAACAATCCATAAGAAATTTCCCCACAGCCATTATCTCAATTGATACATTTAGAAGTGAGGTAGCAAAAGCGGCCATTGAAGCAGGAGCTTCATTGATAAATGACGTTTCAGGAGGTAGTTTGGATGATAAAATGTTTGCTACAGTTGCTGATTTACAAGTGCCTTATGTTTTAATGCATATGCGGGGCACTCCGGCAACTATGCAAAAGTTGAATGTTTATGATCATCTGGTTAAAGATGTGATTTCAGAACTCTCTGCTAAGTTGAACCAATTAAGAAAGCTTGCTGTAAATGATATTATTATAGATCCTGGACTGGGATTTGCAAAAAGCATTGCACAGAATTATGAAATACTTAAAAATTTAACCTATTTTGATATTTTAGAATGCCCATTACTTATTGGGCTTTCACGTAAATCGATGATATATAAAACATTAGGTGTAAATGTGGAAGATGCATTAAATGGTACCACCGCCTTAAATATGGCTGCATTGTTAAATGGAGCTAATATTTTAAGGGTGCATGACGTAAAGGAAGCTGTAGAAACAGTAAAATTGTATAACAAACTATCAAATTGATAATAGCTTTTAATATAGGGTTTTTAGAAGTAAGCTTAGTCGATATTCTGGATATTGGTCTGGTGAGCTTTCTATTGTTTCAGGTATACAGTCTGATGCGTGGAAGCGTAGCGGTCAGGATTTTTATAGGTTTTCTATCGCTCTACCTAATTTATTTGGTTGTTCGTGCTGCCGAAATGGAGTTGCTTTCTGCTATTCTTGGACAGTTTATGGGAGTAGGAGTTATTGCAGCTATTATTCTGTTTCAGCAGGAAATCAGGAAGTTCTTATTGCTATTAGGTAAAACCACTTCTTTTAACAGAGATAACGGCTTTTTGGCCAATTTACCCTGGAAGAAAAAACAATTGGCAGGCGATGTTGATATTACAGCATTAATTGAAGCTTCTAAATCATTGGGAGGGACCAATACTGGTGCTTTGGTAGTGCTATCAAAAGGTTCTGAATTAAGGTTTTATGCCGAATCGGGAGACAGGATTGATGCTTTAGTGTCCAAAAGATTGTTGATATCTATCTTTAATAAAACAAGTCCATTACATGATGGTGCAGTAATTATACATAAAGGCCGTATTATTGCAGCCAGATGCGTGCTTCCTGTTACAGAAAAGGATGTGCCTGCACAATTTGGTCTAAGGCACCGGGCAGCCATAGGTATGTCTGAAGCGACGGATACGATCATATTAATTGTGTCTGAAGAAACCGGACAGATTTCAGTAGCCAGGAACGGAACCATATACCACAATCTTTCGAATCAGGAAATCAGGTCTAAAGTAAGAGAATACCTTACGGAAGAAACTAAGAAGAAGGATAAAAAAGCTGAAAAAGCAACAGACGAGGAAGTTGTTAAATAAATATTAGATTTAAGATAATAGGTTATAGGTTTAAGATCTTGAATTATAGATGTTTAACACTTTATCTCGATGAGTTTTTAAACGTCTCATTCTTAATAGGATATTGAAAACTTAATCAATTGACTAATTAAATTCTCAATATTTAAATGCTGGTTATCAGCTGCAACTATTTTTCTGCATTATATGTTGAAATTTTATGCAAAGAGTAATTACTTTTTAGCTTTATTTTAATGCAGAGATGCAACAAAAATTGGGTATTTTCCATTCTTAATTAAAACAAAACTTTCTTTTTTACTAATTAATTTATAGATAAAGTAAAAATGCGAAAAAGTATTTTGCTACCTTTGCATCCTGATTGGTTGTAGAATTCATTTGAAATCACAACTAATTGATTATCAAATATTTTATTTTATATCAAGTCAATGACAGAAATTAGAAATGTGGCCATTATCGCCCACGTTGATCACGGGAAAACAACTTTAGTAGACAAAATCATTCATGCATGTCAGGTTTTTCGTGTAGGTCAAGAAACAGATGAATTAATTCTTGATAACAATGATTTGGAACGTGAACGTGGAATTACTATTTTAAGTAAGAACGTTTCGGTTACCTACAAAGACGTCAAAATTAATATTATTGACACTCCTGGTCACTCCGATTTTGGAGGAGAGGTAGAGCGTGTGCTTAAAATGGCAGATGGTGTATTGCTTTTAGTAGATGCATTTGAAGGCGCTATGCCACAAACAAGATTCGTATTAGGTAAAGCCTTAGCTTTAGGTTTAAAGCCTATCGTTGTGGTTAACAAAGTAGATAAAGAAAACTGTCGTCCGGATGTTGTTCAGGAGCAGGTTTTCGACTTAATGTTCAACCTTGAAGCTACTGAAGAGCAATTGGATTTCGTAACCATGTATGGCTCAAGTAAAAACGGTTGGATGAACCATGATTGGGAAAAGCCAAATGATAACATCTTCCCTCTTTTAGATGAAATCATCAAAACTATTCCACCGGCTCCATCTAATGAAGGTGTTCCAAGATTGCAAGTTGTGTCTTTGGATTATTCAGCTTTCGTAGGACGTATCGCTATTGGTAGATTATATCAAGGTACCTTGAAAGAAGGAATGACAGTAGGTCTTTGTAAGAAAGATGGTTCTGTTAAGAGAACAAAAATTAAAGAGCTTCAGGTTTTTGAAGGTTTAGCGAAAAAAAGAGTGGAAGAAGTTCACTCAGGTGAAATTTGTGCAATTATAGGAATTGAAGGTTTTGATATAGGTGATACTATTACTGATTTCGAAAACCCTGAGCCTCTTCCAAGAATTTCAATAGATGAGCCTACTATGAGTATGCTTTTCACTATCAACAACTCTCCATTCTTTGGTAAAGAGGGTAAATTTGTTACTTCTCGTCATCTAAGAGAAAGGTTGATGAAGGAAACTGAGAAGAATCTGGCCTTACGCGTAGAGCCTGCTGGCTCGGAAGATAAATTCCTGGTTTTTGGCCGCGGTATCTTGCACTTATCGGTTTTAATTGAAACCATGCGTAGAGAAGGTTATGAAATTCAGGTAGGTCAGCCTCAGGTACTTTTCAAAGAAGTAGATGGTACAAGACATGAGCCAATTGAGCATTTAGTAATTGATGTTCCTGAAGATGTAGCAGGTAAAGCCATTGAGTTAGTAACTATGCGTAAAGGTGAGTTATTAGTAATGGAACCTAAAGGTGATGTACAGCATTTGGAATTTGATATTCCTGCAAGGGGATTGATCGGTTTAAGAAATAATATTTTAACAGCAACTGCTGGTGAAGGTATTATGACACACCGTTTCAAAGGATATGAACCTTATAAAGGCGCTATTCAGGGGAGAATTAATGGATCTATGATTTCAATGGAAGCCGGTTCTTCTACTGCCTACTCAATGGACAAATTGACTGACCGTGGTGTGTTTTTCATTGCTCCTGGCGATGAATTATATGTAGGTCAGGTAATAGGTGAGCATTCAAGGGACAATGATCTTGTTGTAAACGTTACTAAAGGTAAAAAGCTGACTAACATGCGTGCTTCAGGTACTGATGATAGTAATAAGTTGGCTCCGCCAAGAAAATTCTCTTTAGAAGAAGCCATGGAGTATATTCAGAAGGATGAATATTTGGAAGTAACTCCAAAAAGCATCCGAATGAGAAAAATCTACCTGGATGAAAATGAAAGAAAAAGAATGGCCAATAAGATTGACTAAATCTTAAACAGCAATTAAATAATTAAGAGCCTCAAGAAATTGAGGCTTTTTTTATGCCTGGTTATTTAAATACAATTGAATTTAATAGGTATCAAACTCATTTTATTGGTGTTAAATTATTTGTAATATTGGGTTGTTTACTTAAAAAAAATGATAGTTGGATTTCGTTTCTTCAGCAAAAATAAAATCTTATTTAATAATCATTCTATAAATAAAAAAGTTTGAAAAAATGACCTTCCTGTAATATTTAAGAACAATAATCTCATCTGCTTTACCGGTTTTTGAAGAATAAACATTATGGCTGAAATCCGGTTTTAACTTTGTTGCGTAGATCAATTTGTCGACAAACAAATAATTTTCAAACACTAAAAAATAATATGATGAGACTAAAAAATATAAATAAGTTTTTAAGCAAAACATTTTTGGCTTTGGGAGCAGGAGCAATTTTATTTTCTGCCTGTAATGACGATGAAAACGCTGCAGAACCTGATATGCTAACGGGAATGCTTACGGTGTCGGATCAAACACTTTCTCAAAATAAAGTGATGGTGTCAAATGTTAATCTTGATCAAAAAGGTTGGGTGGTAGTTCATGCGAGTACAGCAGAGGGCGGACCTGTAGTGCCTGATATTATTTCAGAGCCTTTATTAGTAGAAGCAGGTTCAACTGATAACCTTGAGGTGGAGTTGACAAATGTAGAAGGTTTATCCGATGGAGATAAATTGTGGGTAATGTTACATACTGATGATGGAACGGAAGGTTCTTATGAATTTGATGGTGTAAATGGACTGGATGCTCCTTTAACTACAGAGGATGGAGATATAATCATGTCTGAAATAACTGTTTCAGCTGCCAGCGTTTCTGTTGATAACCAGGTAGTGAGTGAAAATAAAATAATAATTAGTGAAGTGAATGCTGCAGCTGACGGTTGGATTGTAATTCATTCAGGTGAAGCAGGAGGACCTGTAATTGGACAAACCATGGTAATGTCAGGTAGCAATACGGATGTTGAAGTTGATTTAGGAGATGAGGTTTTTGCAGGTGAAGAAATGTTATTTGCCATGTTGCATATAGAAAGTCCTGCTGATGGAGAGTATGGTTTTCCAGATAATGGAGATGGCCCGGAAGTATTTGGTGCAGATGTAGTAGTGGTAGGCTTTGAAACCATAGCGCCATCCGGCAGCATAGTAGCTAACAATCAACCAATATCAAGCAATACGATTACTATTAGTGATTTGACTGTAAATGCTACTGCTTGGGTAGTAGTTCATGCAAGTAACGCAACTAATGATGGGCCGGAGGTACCG
>JBEPWY010000193.1:0-7121 GCA_041642185.1 Marivirga sp. | reverse complement strand
GGGAACAAAGCCTATTTTGCTATAAGCTTGCTCATAATCTTCTAATTGCTCTAAATCGCCGGGCTCTAATTGCTTAATCTGAGAGATGATATCTTCCTTACCTTTAAGGTTTTCTTTAAATTCTTTTTCGGCTTCCTGATTGCCTGCCCTTTTATTCTCAAAAAATGCGTCACAGGCAGTTTTAAATTGTTTATAAATACTTTCTCTGTATTTTTCGGGTACAGGACCAATTTCTCTCCACTGGTTCTGCAATTGCTTTAACTTCTCTGCAGTTTTAGCCCATTCAGTGCTGTCTTTTAAAGCTTCTGCCTGACCTACTAATTCCTGCTTTTTTTTCATGTTTTCTTCGCGCATGGCATCCAAACGCTTAAAAAACTCATGTTTATTACTGAAAAATCCTTTAAAATTACTCCAGAAGGCTTTATTGATATCCTTAGCATTTTCTTTAGGAACCTGACCTGTGCTCTCCCACTCTTTTTGGATAGCCAATACTTCTTTAGTTTTGGTATTCCATTCTTTAATACGGTCGGAATTAAATTCTAAGTAAGCACCTATTTTTTCTATAATAGCTTGCTTCTTTTCAAGGTTTGCATCCTGAATTCCTTTAAGATCTTTTAAATAATCTTTACGTTTTTCATAAACAGCATCTGAAGCAGCTTTAAATTTCTGCCAAAGCGGTTCCTGTTCTTCTTTAGGCACCGGGCCTATATGCTTATACTCCTCATGAAGATCGTTAAGGGTTTTAATAGCAAAAGGAACATCATTTGATTCGGCCAATGCTTCTGCTTTTACTACCAACTCTTTTTTAGCTTCCAGATTTTTTCTTCTGTCTAATTCCTTTAGCTCATAAAGAATGCTTCGCTGATCGTAATACCTATCTAAAAGCGCATTATAATTTGCCCATAGGGTTTTAGCCTGGCTACCGGGAACCTGCCCGACAGCTTTCCACTCTTTTTGTATCTCTTTAATTACATTTAAGCCGGTAATGGTTTCTTCACCATCTACCAATTCTCTTAAGCGGTCTAATATTCCTTCCTTTTTCTTAAGATTTTCATCCTTCTGTTTCTCCTGATCTTTAAAGAACTTTCTTTTACGGTCTTTGAACAGCTGGAAATTAGCTTCGAAGCGGTCGTTTAATTCATCATGCTTCATTGAAAAGTCGGCTTCTTCGCCTCCTTCTTCTAAAAACTTCTCCAAGGCAGCATTTCTCTCCTGATTGTACATTTCATCAAAAAGAGGCTTTATTTCATATAAAATTCTATCTGCCTGTCTGAAATCATCAGAGTGAGAAATTTCTTTTATTGTTTCAACTAATTCAGCCTTACTGAAATTAGTATAATCTTTTAATTCATCTTCATGAGCGTCCTCGGATTCATCCTCCTTATCAGAGTCATCCTCTTTTTCAGAGGATTGTTTTTCTGCATCTTCGGGTATGCCTGTTGCAGCGGCTTCAACTTCAGAAGATTTTATAGTTTGCTCAGATTCCTCTTTAGCAGCTTGATTAGTAGTTTCTGAATTCCCTGTTAATATTTTAGCTTCCTCTTCGGCATTTTCCAAACCTGATGTATCTTCAACAGCTTTAGAACCTTCAGATGTAACCATCTTTTCTTCTTCTGCCGATTCAATATCTGTAGCGGCAGCTTCTATTTCGGAAGACTTTAATGGTTCATCAGGATTCGGTTCAGCTGATTGTTTTTCTTCAGTTTTTTGAGGATCAGCTGTTAACGCTTCAGCATTCTCTTCAGCCTCATTAGTGATCTTTTCCTCATTATTTTGATCTTTCTGGCCTTCATGTGCCTGATCATTATTCACCTTCTGCTCTTCCATTTTATTATTATTTTCATCTGGGTTTTCAGAAGTACCTTTCACGTCCGTCATAATTCTAGTATTCTTTGATCTAATAGATACAATATTAATTAAAATTTGTCAATTCTTTTTATCAATTAAGTTTTGGGTCCGAAGGATAATTGGCATACACCTTAAATCTGCCTCCCATTTTTTCCAGTATTTCCTTCCAAAGTTTTTCAGGGGGAGTATTAAAGATGTACGACGGATGGACTCCGCGCGCTACTATCCAGGTATTCTGGTCTATTTCCTGCTGCAATTGTTCCTCAGTCCAACCGCTATAACCTACAAAAAATCTGATTTTATTTTTATCAATTTTCCTTTCCTGCAACATACCCACCAAAGTATCAAAACTTCCGCCCCAATATAACTGATCCATTATTTCCTGCCCGCTGCCTCGCAGGTTCTCAATGTCATGAATAAAGTGCAAAGTGTTTTGTTCCACAGGGCCTCCTACATATAAACTTGTATCAAAGGAATTTATTTCCTGTAACACTTCATCAACCTTTAAAATTGATAATTTATTTAAAACAAATCCGAAAGAGCCCTCTTCATTATGCTCACATAACAATATCACCGTCCTGTCAAAATTATGATCAGGCAATAAAGGCTCAGAGAGTAATAAGTCCCCTTTTTGTGGCCTTTCAATATTTTTAAACTCAAAGAACTCCATCAGTGAAGTGCTGGTTTTAAAGGTAGTGCATTTAAAATTTTTGCTTCTTCTTCACTCATTTGATCTAATCTTTTATAAACTGATTCCTTTTCAAAATAATGTAAAGCCATATCTATAAATATTTCTCCGTGTTTCGCTTCTGAAGCCCACAATCTATGGTAAAATTTCTTTATATCCCCTTCAGGCAAAGCTTCATAAACCAACCTAAATCGTTCGGCTCCTCTAGTTTCTACGATAGAGGCTAATAAAAGTCTGTCCATAAAGCGATCTTCTTTTCCCGATCTACAAAATTTTATTAAATCACTTACGTAATAATCTTTTTCAATCACATGTGGAAGCTGTAAATTCCTGCTCTCCATCAATTCATAAACATCCCTAAAATGCTCTAATTCTTCAACTGCTGTCTCAATTAACTGAGGAATAATTTCCACCCGGTCAGGAAATTTCGCCACAAAACTCATGGCCATGCTGGAAGCTTTTCTTTCACAATTGGCGTGGTCCTGAAGAAAGGCATCAAAATCTGCCATCACTGTTTCTATCCAGGCTTTACTGCTATCTGTTTTTAAATCAATTCTTAATTTCATTTATTAAAGATTACCAGAGGAAATAAATTTAAAAGTAAATACATGCCTTAGAGGTTTCCTTCTGTATTTTAAAATATTAACCCGATATTTATTTTTTTATTTATTATCAGGGCTTTGATTCATTCGGAAACAATAATAAATTTAAATTCAGAAAGTGACCAGTAATTAGCTGATTAATTCCATAAATATATGAAAAAATCCATTGCAGATTTACGCGAAGAATATACCAAAGCCAATTTAACAGTTGATGAAGTTTTAAGTAACCCTATCGATCAGTTCATTAATTGGTTCGATAATGCTGTTGAATCAGCAATTATGGAACCTAATGCTATGAATTTGGCTACAGTTAATAATGACAAGGTTTCATCAAGAGTTGTTTTATTAAAAGGAGTTGAACATAATAACTTTGTTTTTTACACTAATTACAACAGTGATAAAGGCAAACAAATAGCTAATAATCCTCATGTAGCTCTTACTTTTTTTTGGCCAGAGCTGGAAAGGCAAATACGTATTGAAGGCATTGTAAGCAAAGTAAATGAATCTACCAGCGATATCTACTTTAAAAGCAGGCCAAGAGGCAGTCAAATTGGGGCTTGGGTCTCACCTCAAAGTCACGAAATTCCAAACAGGGAAATATTGGATGAGAAGCTAAAACAAATTGAAGAAAAATTCAAAGGAATAGATGTAGAAAGACCGCCTCATTGGGGAGGTTATGCTGTTACCCCTGTGCTGATGGAATTCTGGCAGGGCCGTCCAAGTCGTTTGCATGACAGAATTAGTTATTGTAAAGAGAAAAATGGTAGCTGGAACATCAAAAGATTAGCACCTTGATTGAAAATACATATTTTACGAGGTACGCTTACCCGAAAAGATTTATTGATAAAGCAATCATTGAACAAACATTTTTAAGTGTTGTAATTCCTGTTTATAAAGAGGAAAATTTATCTGCAACTTTGGAAGCTCTGGACAATTGTGAACCTACAATATTTCCTATAGAGATTTTATTAGTTATTAATTTCCCCGAAAGTGCAGACGAGGTAATCAAAAGGCAAAGTGAAGAGGTTGTAAAAGAGATCAATCAGTTTATTCATACTAAACAAAATGATTTTATTACTTTCCACATCATAAAAGCATATAATTTACCCGAAAAACATGCTGGAGTGGGCTTAGCACGCAAAATAGGGATGGATGAAGCTTGTTTTCGGTTTAACAGCATAGGAAAGGATGGTATTATTGTATGCTTTGATGCTGATAGTATTTGTGACAGCAATTATTTAAAAGCCATTGAAAACCACTTTCTGGAAAACACTGAGTCTGTAGGTGCCTCTATTTATTTTGAGCATCCTATTAACGAGAGTAAGGAATTTAAGCTACCTATTATTTTATATGAGTTGCATTTAAGGTATTATATTCAAGCTTTAAAATATGCTTCTTACCCTTTTGCTTATCACACCATTGGGTCCAGCATGGCTGTAAAGTCCTCAGTATATCAAAAGCAGGGTGGAATGAACCAGCGTAAGGCCGGGGAAGATTTTTATTTTTTACATAAGATTATTCCTTTGGGTGGTTTCACCAACATCACTTCAACCAAGGTTATTCCTTCTCCCAGGAAATCTGACCGTGTTCCTTTTGGGACAGGCAGAGCAATGCAAGAGTATGAATTAAATCAAAAAGACCTTACACACTCTTATAATATTAAGATCTTCAGAGAATTAAAATTATTTTTTAACCAGATTGAAAAAGACGATTTTCCGGATAATTGCAGTGCCGCAATATTACATTTTTTGAAGGATAACCAATTTGAAGAAATAATTAACAAAATTCAAAAGCAGTCAAAAAATAAAATTCATTTAAGAGAGCGTTTCTTTCAGTGGTTTAATGGATTTAGGGCACTGAAATGTGTTCATTTTTTAAGGGATAATTATTACCCAAATCAACCATTAGAACAAGGTGTAAAATGTTTATTTACTGAAATAAAGGAATTAAAAGATTATCCAGATGTAAATTCTGTAGAAAAGCAGTTATTGATTATGAGAGATTATGAAAAATCTCTTTAATAATGATTAAATAGAACTACCGAGTTAGGGCCTGCTTAACAAGTCTCAAGTGCTTCAAATACAACTGGGCAAAGTGAAGATGTATATTTATACTTCGAGCTGAAGGCCAGGAAGAAGATGAAGTGCTTGAGGCTAAAGCACCAAAAAATCTAAATTTGATTTTTGGTGCAAAGAATATGAACATTACACTAAAAAACATTGCAATGCTGAAAAACTATAATTGAATAATCATCTTCCAAAGCGATATACGGTTCATTTTTCTATACTTTTTATTTTAAGCAAGCCCTTGTTAATCTACATTAGATGCAATTGGAATATTGGCCTCAAAAGCTGTTTCCTTTTCAGAATTTGAGTAATTCAAGGCAATGCTTCCGTTTAGTTTCTTTGTAATAATTTTACATATATAGAGACCTAAGCCAGGCCCTTTAGGTAATTCCGAACCAACATAGAACAATTCAAAAATATTGCTTTGTTGATCTCTCTTAATTCCTATTCCATTATCAAGCACATTAATCTTCAATTGATGATTTTCAATTTTAATGTCAATTTTAATCCATTTCTTAAGTTTTAATGGGTCATAGAATCTTATTGCATTGCCAATCAGGTTCTTAAATATTAAGTGAAGTAATGTAGGGTCAATCATCAATGGTTGATTAATTTCATTATTCACTTTAATATCAATATGTTGATAGGACTCCTCACCTTTCAATCTTTCGAATACTGATATCAATATATCATCTATAGAGATTTTTTGTAAGGATATAGGCCTTGCACTAATTTCATAAACATTACTTAACCGCTTCAGCATAGAATCCATTTGGTTAGCTGAATGACCTAAATGTTTTAAATGATCAGAAATATCATTCCCTGCAGTATACTCTATATTTATTAGATGGCTTAAGCCTTTAAATCTGGCAATAGGCCCTCGTAGATCATGCGCAGATTTGTAGATAAAATCATCTAGTTCTTTATTTTTTTCTAATAATAAATTATTTGATACCGAAAGTTCCTGGGTTCTTTCCTGCACTTGCTGATCTAAACTTCTGGCTATATTAAGAAGTTTACCGTTTTGTGTTTGGATAATATTTTTTGCTTCATGTAATTTCGATCGCTCTTGATCTAATAGTTCATTTTGAGCTTGTATCTCTTCTAATGCTTCCTGAATATCCCTGTTTTTTAATAAAAGATCTTGTTGTGCAGTTTCAATTTCTTCCTTTTGTTCCTTAATCAAAAACAGTGCTTCTTTATACGCATGATTTTGGGCAATTAACTGTTCCTGTTTCTCTTCTAATACACTAGCTCTATTATTAAATTTCTTCTCAAGATAAAAATTATATCTCTTAATGTTTTTGTATCCGTAATTTAAAAGCCCTATAAAAACCCCCATCATCCCGATAGCAAGGGTGGTGATAGTGAAATTAACAAAAGCATCTCCAGAACCATTTGGGAGTGGAATTGATACACCTGCAAACACTACATTTTTATCTGGATAATGATAATCCCCTGTAGCACCATTTATTTCCTGAGCAACATACAGAACTATTGCACTGAACAAAACCAATACCATGGAATAAAAAATAACTTTTCTCACTTATACTTTCTGTTGAAATAATACTATTATAGATATAATTTATAATAGAGAAATAATTTTACTAAACAAACTAATTATCAATACTTTAATGCCTTTATATTAAAGTGTTAATTTAACAATAAAATATTTTATAAAACAAATATATCTTACATTATATTTTTACAAGCATCCTGTGTTTAAAAAATATTTGTAATTATATATGCGCTTAAATAATTGATAATGAGTTCATAAAATTATTTAAGCAGAGTTTTTCCATAAAATATTATTTTTAAAAAAAAGTAGATTATTACATGAGAAAAAACCTAAATTTTAACATTTTATAATTTATGATCATATAATGCATAAAGCAAGATATGTCCAACTTAACAATA
>JBEPWY010000192.1:4685-7136 GCA_041642185.1 Marivirga sp. | reverse complement strand
TTTCAAATACTTTTCTCAAGGAAATGATAGAAAACTGATACTCCTTGTCATTTTGATATTGTTCAGATTCACGAAAAAGACGATTAATATCAATAAGGATTGATTTGCACTTACAATTGTGCGGACAATTAGCGATTTCAATTTTATCATGTCCGTTATTGTTTAAACAAGCATCTACAGATAAAAATTCTTGATTCTTCATGTTATAGGGTTATCAAAGATTTAAAAATCAGGTAAAAGTATTAAAAAATTGATTACTGCTTCGGTTGACTTGAATATACCATAGATAATCTGACAGTTATCAGGATATCTCTAAATTCAATAAAATCCTCAATTGACAGGCTTCCAGATGATTTGTGCCACTTTTATACGACACTAAAGAGATATTTTTGCAAAGATCAAAATGTAGTTTTATTCTTTATTAACATTCATAATCGTTGTAACCAACACAGACTATTGTATTTATACCTTCTTCCGCAAAGCTTTTATAAGTTTATCCTTTGCTTTATTAATTTTCTTTAAGTACTTGATTTCCTGACTCAGGATATAATTCTCCATCTGCAGACCAGCATTATCAAGAGCTTCAGGAGATGTGAGTGCATCTTCATCTTTTAAAACAGATTCTTCGTTTACAATCCTAGAATCCTGAAGTTCAACTTCTGAATTAGTGGGTGGTTCGGGTTGAGGGATTTCTTCAGGAGAAGTTTCCGAGATATCATCAGTTGCATCCTTTTTCTGCTGTTGTGTCTTTTGATAGGTAAAATAAGCATCAGCACTGTAAGTAGCGTCTTTTCTTATATTATTTGCTTTAAAGAAATCATCCTTACTGATGCCATTCGCTACAGCCTTTGTGATCTTCTTTTTTAATCCCTTACTTAGTTTCGTTAATTTAAGCTTTCGCATATGCTCAACAAAATCCTTTGCAGTCTTGTAGGAAGGCTCCTCTCCATGAATCCAGTGGTATTGGGTTTTACGTCTCTCACCAGTTTTATCAATGTACGGCAGATTTTCAACTGCATGAGCGAATACCTTGTAGTCAATGCCGTGTTCTTTACAAAGGTTCTTCAGGCTGTAATAGTTTCCGCTATTCTCACTGATGAATTTTAGAACTCTGTATACCCTGTTAATTTCATCCAGGTTATTATCTTCTACATACAGTGATACCATCTCCTGTTCAGGAAGATGAGCGTAAAAATTATAAATTTCTTCTGAAGAAGATATTCTACCATATGCTGTATAACCTGCTTTTTGCAGTGCAGTTGTCAAGGTTTGCTTAAAATCAGATAGTTCTTTTTTTGTAACCATACATTATTTCTTAAAATCATAAATTAATAATGGAGGTTATTTTGCCCAAAAGTAATACTTCTTTTAGAATTGTTGATAAAGTTCATTTAAATAAAGAATTTTTTCTCTTTAACAGTGCAGATTTTTATTTGTAACTTAATTGTAAAATTCAGTTAATTATGGATCCAATAATTCAAGCGTTAAAAACACCTGAGGAATGCGATCATTTTATCAAGACCTATACAGCATTAATTAAACAAGCCCGACAAAAAGCAGTTGAATTACGTGCACAAAGACATTCTGCACCCAATGAGGTGGAAGAAGAACTTTATAAAGCAGTGTATGTCTATGAAGAGATACTTACACAAAAGAATAAGCGTAGAACACGAGCTAGCCGAACCTGGCAAATGGTGGATAAGTATGGAATAGTAGAAGCTGCAGAAAGAATTGTTAATCGTCCAATTGAACCTCAAGGTTATACATTTTTGGTTGAATCTGGAATGCAGAAATTGACCTTTGAAGCCATTATAGCAAAACATCCAGAAGTTTTTAATTCGGAAGTTGTTATGCGGGCAAAACAGCGATTAAAGGAATATGAAAATTTGCCGTATTAGTGCTTAAAGTTTATTTATATTAAAATGTTTGAGTGGTTTTAGCAGGAAATTTTGAGGGAAATGGTGGGGGGATGGTATAGCCTCTATCACACGAGAATGGAATCGCGTAAATTGTTCAAAGAGAAATAGTTAATCTGTTATTTTGTTAGAATTTTCTTTTAACACCATTAAATAAGTCAAATTTACAGCTATTCTTCATTTATATTAATAATAATCTACTATAACCTGGTAAAAAAAAATTATTGATGTAAGCTATTGTATATTATTATTGTTATTTGTAAATTGGATAAAAATATATTTATATACTTAATATAAATATATTTTATACTAAACTATGTAATTATTAAAATTATGAAAAAATTAGCCTTAATTCTTATCACATGCATTTTAATTTCATTGCAAAACAATGCACAAGAAGTATTATTGAGACAAGAAAAAAAAGTAAAGGGTGAACTTTACTTAACCTTCGATGGTAAGAAACTAGAATATTTTACTTATAACATGAATCCAAATTCGAGTATAAATGTAAAAGAATCAATTATTTTTTCATTGA
>JBEPWY010000192.1:0-4675 GCA_041642185.1 Marivirga sp. | reverse complement strand
TGTAATATTTATTTAAAATGGATTAATCCATTAAAATATAGTATGATATGGAAAGATTCAACTTATTTGGACGAAACGGACAAGACAATCATAGACTTCGGAGAACTTCTGGTCAATCAATTTGGTTCTCCAGTCAATTTTTTAGATCCAGGCAATTTAGGCATAGCATTAAATATGAATATGTTAGGAGATTTTAATGAAATCAAAAAAACATTTCCTTCACAAACTATTGAATCTGATTTATCTGAATTAGAAATTTTAATTTCACGCAACATATATGAAGAAGTTGAAAAAGCTTTCATACAGTTATTAGGAATAACTAATCCTGATAATGCTTTATCTTATATTAAGGCTACAGAAGTTAAAATCAAAGAATATGAACAAAACTATTCTGACATTGAAAAACTACAGGAAAAAATAACTGAATCCCTTACTGCCATAGATTCAATTTATCAAAAAATAACAGTTTCAATGTATATTGATAAAACTAAAGCAATAACTAATTCAAACAAAATTTTGACGAATCGACTAAAGACAAAAATTGAAACTGTAAAAAACTCACTTAAAGATGAATCTTTAGATCCAACAAAAGATGGTTATTTCAGAATAAGAAAAATAGAATTTGATGAAGGGGAAAAATTTCAAGCTTCTCTTACAATCACTGAATTTGAATATGACAAAGAAGCTAAAGATTATTCAAAAAAGAGCGATGTTTATAATAAGTCAATCATTTTTCAGGAATACAATTCTATTGCAATCTCGTTTAGTGCTGGATTATTTTATTCAAGTGCAACTTTAAAAGGATTTGGAGTATCTAATAATGAAGAGGATTTTACCATAACAGAGGATGATATTACAAAAAATGATCCTGTTAGAGCTACATTCCTTAATTTTCATTTTAGAACTGGATCTAAATATTTTGCTCCTCTTGCTCAAATTGGAATAGATCCAACAAAGAAAAGACCTTTTCTACTATTGGGAGGTGGTTTCTCTATACCCATTACTAAAATTGCTTTTTCAGGTGGACCCTTATGGACATGGGATCCAACATTAGAAAAATTATCTGTTGGTCAGTCTATAACATCAACAACGGATTTGGAGCAGGATATTAAATACAAATTTGATATGGAACCTAAAGGCTGGTATTTAGGAATCCAATATAACTTTTAAGAGTATTCATTTTCTGCACTCATATACCCATCTCTTGAATTGTATGGATTAATGGGATTTTACTGGTTTTATAAAGATACTTAACCAATAATATATTTAAAATATTTTTGTGACAGGATAAATTCTTTTACAGCCCAATGATTCCAATACTTACAGAGCTTTTTTGTCTCTAAAAATGTGTACACATAAGGGGGAGTTTGGAGGAAAGGATTTTGCGTATAGTATCAAAAAAAGTGTGTCAGGCAAAAATTCTCTACAGAGCAACAATGACAAGGGATACAGAGCTTTTTTAGTCAATATTAGGTGTACACATAAGGGGGAAGATTAGGATGGAGGGGGGTAGGGGGTATGGAGGTTGGTGGATACCTTCTAATTTTAAAATTTTTCCAAAGAAAGCCTTGGGTTTATACCCTCTGCCTGAAAACAATCCAAAATCACCTGGTATGCATCCTGTAGCCTGCTAATCTTCACAACTATGCTGTCATGAATTGTGCTGATAAATTCCATCTTACTGCTAAATTTTTGAATAAAAGAAGATACAGCCTTTTCAATGATAAATTTACTTTCTGCTTTTTGCAGAATTCTAGCCAGCATCTTCCTGTCTCTTCTTTTTAACTGGCAGATGTAGTCGGCTATTTCAGGAAACTCTTCCCTGAATACACGCAAATATCTGCTTTCTTTTATCCTGTTCTTGTCAAAAAATATTGCAGCAAGGATCTTCTGCTTTACTTCTTTTCTTTTATGTGTAAAAATCATTAGTTTCTCCATGAGAAATTCATAGAAACTGCCACTCTCCACAATCATTCGGTACCTTGCTTTTTCATCGTCTGAAATTTGAGGGAGGTCCTTGATATGCAGGTAAAAGAACAGTGGCTGTGAATTTTTAATATCAATCTGACCAAGGGGTTCCCCATCTACTTTAAGAAATTGTCGTAAATCAGATTTGAGGTTGGTTAAATTCGTATGTACCCTGTTTCCGAACTTATCTGGTTTGAACCAGTATGACTTATCAGAATAGAAGGAAATTGAAATATAATTTGAGTCATATGTAGGTAGCAGCAGCTGTATAATCCATATCTATCATGGTATTGGTTAATGCCAGATAGTAATGTATTTTCGGCAGTTTCATTAAATCTTTTACAGTTTCATTTTTAAATTTATTAAGCTTTCCATTCAACAGAGAATCTTTTATTGCTTTCTTTTTAATTCCATGATTAAATGGTTCCAGTAACTTGAACCTTTTGCTTGTTATTCCAGCCTGATAGCCATTGGTGAATTCAATAACTTCCCAGTCTTTTAAATCCTGAATTATTTCTACATATTCAGAGCAGGATTTTTTAATGAGGGTATATGTTAAATATGATGCTGAATTTTAATATATTAGCAGCTCAGATTGAAAATCTGGAAAATATTAACAACATGAAATGAGCATGAGTAATACACACCAACCGGCAATTATTAATCCCGATGCCCATCGGGACATGCGAATTCCATACGATACCATTGGAAACAAGTAATTTTAATTATATGAAATGAGCATGAGTAAGAAGACACACCAACCGATAATTATTAAAACTCTCGTGCGAATTCCATATGATTCCGCTGAATACGAACAATTTTAATCATATGAAATAATAATGAAAACTTTTTTTTCTTTCGTATTAATCTTTTATATCCATATCGTTTCAGTTATGAGTCAAGAGGTAGATTTATCTCAATTTGCACCCCTTGAAGTTGAAGTAACCAATTTAAAGAATGTTCCTCAAAAAGGAGAGGAGGTTATATTTGAAGGAATTAATTCAGATCTCATGTATTCAGGAACTACAAATTCTGAAGGCAAATTTAATTTGTCTATTAAAGGAGGTGAGACTTATTTGATAAAAATCAAAAGTATTGGAAAAGATACAGATTATAGCACGTTTGAAGTTCCAAAATTGGATAAAGGCAGAACGTATTCTACAAGTAATTTGTTAATTCAGTTTGAGCTTCCAAGAACTTTTACTTTAGATAACGTTCATTTTAATTCTGGTAAAGCGGAGTTAACTAAAAGCTCATATTCGGAAATAAACGAATTGCTGGAATATATGAAAATTAAAGAAGATTTAGTAATTGAAATTGCAGGTCACACAGACGATGTAGGAGAAGATGAATACAATATGGAGTTGTCGGGAAGAAGAGCAAAAAGCGTTAACGACTATTTAGTCTCTCATGGAATTTCACCTGAAAGAATAATTGCAAAGGGATATGGTGAATCTCAACCAATAGCTTCGAATGAAATCCCTGAAGGTAGGCAGAAGAATAGAAGAACAGAAGTCAGAATTCTTGAAGAATAAGAACGTTATTATGCTTATAGCAAAACTGGTATTCAAAAAAGGCAGCTCATCAGCTGCCTTCTGAATATTTCTCTTCCAGTAACATTTTAAATTGAATTTTAATTTTCAATTTCAACTTCAGTTGCCAGATCTATACCATCAGCAACTATATCAAATATTTCAGTATTTTGGGTAGAGCTGATAATAATTACACCATCACTTTTAGTGGCTGAAGCCAATTCTTCGTCTGTTACTTCGGCAAACCAGGCGGTGGGGTCGAAAGTAACCTGCATAAGAACACTTTCATTGACTTCAAATGTAATAACGCCTTCTCTTTCTACTTCAAAGGTCTCTCCTGAATTAAATTCAAAACGTACATCATGGCTTACACCATCTGCATCAACATAGGTTCCATTTAAAACAACAGAGGGATTATCACCTTCATCTTGTAGTTCTATTTCTACTTCAACTTCATTATATTTCCCGGCTGGTATTTCTGCGTAACTAATATCGGGAGTAGTTTCACCAGTAGCAAAATCAATTTTAGTGTTTAGTTCAACATTAAAGTTTATTTCTACAGAATCATCATCTGTTTCTACCTCAAACTCTATCTCTCTGATGGTAATAAAACCAGAATTAAATGATAATTCTTTTGCCTGGTGACCACTTTTTAAAGTAAAAGGTGATGTAATTGTCTTGAACTTTATACCAACTTGAGGTTCTTTTTGGCTGTCGTCTTGACAACTTGTGAATGAAATTCCAGCAACAATTAAGGTTGCAAATAAAGAAGGAAGCATTTTTGTTTTTATCATTTGTTTAAATTTAGGTTAGTGTAAATTTTTCATCTTCGTCCCAAATATAAGTTTTTTTTGAAGTTATATTTATTTAATAGGATTTAGCTGATATTGTTTTAAACCTTCTTCCGCAGAGCTTTTATAAGCTTATCCTTTGCTTTATTAATTTTCCTTAAGTACCTGATTTCCTGCCTCAGGATGTAATTCTCCATCTGCTGACCAGCATCATCAATAATCTCTGGCTGTGCCTGTACTTCTTCATCTTTTAGATCAGGTTCCTCGTTTACAATTCCAGGATCCTGAATTTCAACTTCTGAAATACTGGAAGATTCGGGTTGAGGGATTTCTTCAGACAAAGATTCCGTGATATCTTCATCCCTTTTTTGCTGCTGCACCTTT
>JBEPWY010000191.1:0-7140 GCA_041642185.1 Marivirga sp. | reverse complement strand
AACTCTGTTGAAGGGGAAGAACTGTCAACAGAAGAAAAGCTTCAAATAGAAGTAGCCGAAGCAAAAGATAAATATATCAGACTTTATTCTGAGTTTGATAATTTCAGAAGGAGAAATGCTAAAGAGCGGCTCGAGCTGGTAAAAAATGCTTCTGCAGATTTAATATCAGACTTACTGCCTGTTATTGATGATTTCGAGAGGGCAGAAAAAGCCTTTCAAGAAAATGCTGATGTAGAGGCTTTAAAAGAAGGTTTTAGCTTAATCAAAAATAAATTCGAAAAAACTTTGGCCAGTAAAGGCCTTACCGCAATGGATAGTACGCCAGGCATTGAGTTCGATCCGGAAATTCATGAAGCGATTACCAAAATACCTATTGAAGATAAAAAGTTAAAAGGTAAAGTAGTTGATGTGGTGGAAAAAGGATACCTGCTAAACGATAAAGTAGTTCGTTATGCCAAGGTTATAATAGGAGAATAAAAAATTAAAATGGCAAAAAGAGATTATTACGATATATTAGGAGTTAGTAAAAGTGCTTCCGCTGAGGAAATAAAAAAGGCATATCGAAAAGTTGCCATTAAATACCATCCTGACAAAAACCCGGACAATCCGGCAGCCGAAGAACAATTTAAAGAAGCTGCTGAAGCTTATGAAGTACTTGGAAGTAACGAAAAGCGTCAGAGATACGATCAGTTCGGACATGATGGCGTAAAAGGCGGCGCCGGAGGATTCGGCGGTGGCGGAATGAACATGGACGACATCTTCTCTCAATTTGGCGACATCTTCGGTGGCGGAGGTGGCGGCGGAGGATTCGAAAGCTTCTTCGGTGGCGGCGGAGGTCGTTCAAGAGGAAGAGGCAGAAGAGGATCCAATCTTCGCATCAAGTTAAAGATGACACTAAGCGAAATTGCTCATGGTGCTGAAAAGAAAATAAAAGTTAATCGGTTGATAGCAGCTGATGGTGTTACTTATAAAGACTGTCAGACTTGTGGTGGATCCGGTCAGGTAAGACGAGTAACTAATACTATGCTTGGCCAAATGGTTTCTGCCAGCACCTGTCCGACATGTCATGGCTCAGGTAAATTTATTGATAAAAAGCCTCCTCATGTTGATAATACAGGCTTAACATCCAAGGAAGAGATCATTAGTGTAAAAATACCTGCCGGTGTTACTGATGGTATGCAGTTATCTATGCAAGGCAAAGGAAACGAAGCCCCAATGGGAGGAGCTGCAGGAGATTTATTGATTTTGATCGAAGAAGTTGAGCATGATGTATTAAAGCGTGACGGACAAAATGTTATTTACGATTTATACTTAAACTTTGTGGATGCTGTATTGGGCACATCAGTTGAAGTGCCTACTATTGATGGCAAAGTGAAGATTACTATCGAAACAGGAACTCAGTCTGGCAAAATATTAAGATTACGTGGTAAGGGTGTTGGTGATATTAATGGATATGGTCGTGGCGATCAATTAATACATGTTAATGTATGGACGCCAAGGCAGGTTAATACTCAAGAGAAAGAAATGCTTGAAACCATGCGCGATTCTGATAACTTTAGGCCACAGCCCACAAAGGCTGACAAAGGCTTTTTTGACAGGGTGAAAGAGTTTTTTAACTAAAATTAATTAACCTATTACTAAGGCCCCCTTCAAAATTTGAAGAGGGCCTTTTTTTTACAGATTTATTAATGTGCATTTTATTAAAAACCCTTCTATTGGCATCATAGCCTAGAAGACAGGAATTAATACAAGTTTTAAAGCCCTGTTTAACCCCCTTCCTACCTTGTTTTTTCTAGTTTATAGAATTAATATAACCTCCTCATATTAAATTCGTAACAGAAATCAACATGAGAAATAAGTTATTTTCAGTCTGTCTCCTATTTTGCTGCTTTAACAGCTTTGGGCAAGAGTTTTATAAGCATTTTGAAGTGGTTAAGTCTGAAGGTTTGGAAAAACTTTCTCTTAAAGTTTCTTCTAAAGAGGGGGAGTCATACCTCAATAGTGTTAAAAGCGAAAATCCTTTGGAAATATATGGCATAGTGGCTAATGATCTTGCTTTAAGCACTTTCAGTATTCATGGAAATAGCAACCATAAATATGTTAAAGCCAACCTTACCTGCAGGGATGATGCTAAAATAAACTTTACTGAAGCATTGGTAAACAGTCTTTTTACTGAAGACACGGAACAAAAAGAAATATGGCAACTAAAGCTTGCTGAAAATATTTCTTTTGATTTAGATTTAAACTATTTAATGGGGTCGGCAAATATTGATTTGTCAAGATTGGCTGTTGAGCGCCTCAACATTACTTCAGGAAGTGCAGATATTTTTGTAAATTATTCTGATCCAACAATAAATTCTGTTAGGATGGATACGTTTTCTGTAAAAGTTAATTTAGGTGATATTACTATTGAAAACCTTAATTTAACTAATGCTAAAGAGGTAATTGCCGAAGTTGGCTTTGGCTCAATTTTTCTTAATTGCGGAGAAGATTGGAAAAATATAAGTAAGGTTAATGCCACTGTTGGGGCAGGTAGAATGATTATACAGCTACCTCCTTCGGAAGTGCCTGTTTTAATAAGAATAAAGAATTCCGCTTTATGCCATATTAAAATGCCAAGGCGCTATGAAAAAATAAGTGAAAACGTTTATAGTAACAATTCTTTTGCAGAAAACAGCAATGACGTTTTGGAGCTTACTGTAGATGTTGGAATGGGCAGCATTTCTTTTCTTCAATAAAAGCTGAAATTTATATTTAACTTATCCTGCTCCAGTTTACTGACTTCTGGTTTTCAATTTGCGTTTTTATTAATTGGTTATCCTCGCTTTCAAGTTCCGGGTCTTCCTGAATTATTTTCTGAGCCGCCTGCCTTGAAATACTAAGAATAGGTTCATCCTCTCTTAAGTCCCCTAATATTAAATCCATCTGACCACTTTGCTGAGTCCCCATCATATCACCAGGGCCACGCAACTGCATATCTACCTGCGCAATTTCAAAACCATCTGTGGTGCGAACCATTGTGTCAATTCGCACTTTAGCCTCTTTGCTTAATTTATAACTGCTAACCAACACACAGTATGATTGCTCAGCACCTCTCCCAACGCGGCCACGTAACTGATGTAATTGTGACAACCCAAATCTTTCTGCATTCTCAATAATCATTACAGAAGCATTAGGCACATTAACTCCTACTTCTATTACCGTGGTGGCAACCATTATTTTAGTTTCACCTTTAACGAATCGTGCCATTTCAAAATCCTTCGCTGCTGCCTTCATTTTACCATGTACAATACTTATGGGAAATTCAGGAAATGCCCGTTGAACGCTTTCAAATCCGTCCATCAGATCTTTGAGGTCCAATTTTTCGGATTCCTCAATTAAAGGATAAACAATATAAACTTGCCTACCTTTTGCTATCTCCGTTTTAATAAAGCCATTCAACTTTAAGCGATTGGCATCAAATTGATGCAGCGTTTTAATTTCTTTTCTGCCTTTGGGCAATTCATCAATAGTGGAAATGTCAAGATCACCATATACAGACATCGAGAGGGTACGAGGAATGGGTGTAGCCGTCATAATGAGTACATGAGGAATGAATGTTGCATTCTTTTTCCAGAGCTTTGCTCGCTGAGCTACACCATAACGGTGCTGTTCATCTACTATGGCCAATCCTAAATTTTTAAATTGTACCACATCCTCAAGTAGTGCATGTGTGCCTACCAAAATATTTAATTCCCCTGAAATTAAGTCGTCATGAATTTTTCTCCTTGCTTTTGTTTTGGAAGAGCCTGTGAGCAAGGCTATGCTCACCCCTATTTTATCAGCGAATTCTTTCAGCCCATCATAATGCTGGCCGGCCAAAATTTGTGTTGGTGCCATAAGAGCAACCTGTGCCCCACTGTCAATCGCTATCAAAGCAGCAATAAATGCCACAATAGTTTTTCCACTACCCACATCACCCTGAAGCAAACGATTCATCTGCTTTCCGCTTTTAAAATCTACAAATATTTCCCTGGTAACTTTTTTTTGTGCTTCTGTAAGGTCGAAGGGAAGGTGGGATTTATAAAACTCTGTCAGTAAGTCCGTTTTCGCCAGTAACTGTCCTCGAAATTTCTCAAGTCTAATTTTCTTTTGCATCAACAGGCGCAATTGCATAAAGAAAAACTCTTCAAATTTCATTCTGAAGCGAGCCTTTTGTAATGTCTGAGCCTCCTTTGGTATATGGATTTGGGCAACCGCATCCTTTTTGGGCAAAAAAGCATATTGCTGTAATAAAGCAACTGGTAAAGTTTCAGGGATTCTGTTATAAGCTTCCTTAAGTAAAGATTTCTGTAAATTATAAATAGCCTTACTATCCAAAAATTTTCTTCTTAATGTTTCTGTAGTCGAGTATACCGGTTGTAAAAAATGGCTGTTTTGTAAAGCTGGGGTCAGTATTTCTAATTCCGGGTGCGCCATGGTAAAATTGCTGCCAAAACGGTTGGGCTGTCCAAAAACCACGTAAGTGACTCCTGATTTTAATTTTGGGCTTATCCATTTAATTCCCTGGAACCAAACCAGTTGTAAAGATCCCGTGCCATCGCTCAAATGGATGACTAATCTTTGCTTTCTACCTTGCCCTATAAGTTCTCTGCCAGTAATTTGCCCCTTTACCTGCACATTGGGCATATGCTCATGAAGCTCCTTAATACTATAAAACTTTGTACGATCTTCATAGCGATAAGGATAATGCTGTAACAGATCCGCATAAGTGAAAATGTTGAGTTCCTTATTTAATAAGGTGGCTTTTTGCGGACCTACACCTTTTAAAAATTCTATTGGTGTTATAAAGAAAGATGACATTTCAGTTCCACTCAAGGGTATTGAGTGCGTGAATTATATCTTTTTTTACATATTCAATAACGGGTGCTAAAGAATCATTTTCAGTAGATGTACGAAAATATAATGCCCCCCTTAAAAAGTGGTTAGTAGAATCTGTAGTATAAAACTGAAACTGGCTGGGTACATCACCTTCCAACTCAGCTATGGAGACTGTTTTTCCACTTGGTGTTACTAATATGGTTTCTTCTATAGAAGTCGCTTTTATCTGATGTTTTGTTGTGAGCTTATAAGCATCTTCAATATTTACCCGTAAAGAATCGCTGTTATTGTTTAAAGACTTATACGTAATATGGATTTCAGCAACCATATCCGGATAAAATATGGCAAACCAATAGCGTTCACGCTGCAAAGAACTATCCGGCAGAATTTTTGCGCTTTGAGAATACTCAAAACTATAGGGAAAAGAATCTGGCAAGTTACGGAAAGCATGCTCAGGCAAGTCAATCCTATTATATCCTTTTGGTTTTGGATAATAACTTTCCTCACATCCCATTACTATAAGAATGATAATACTTAAAAAAATTGCGTTTTTTATAATTCTCATTTTACAAATATATCAGCTTTTGATAAAAACATGCCTCAAATCTTAAGAGAATAAACAAGCTTACCATCATTTTAATTTTCATGCTGGCAAAACATGAAAAAAGAATTTGATAATAAGGATTACAGATTTATATAATTAGCACTTATTTTCGTTGATTAGGGATTCATAAACTTCTTAATTATTTTCATGCTCATACTATTAAATGGCGGGTATTTTTTTCGTAGATCAAACCAGGTGCCTGATTTCATGATTGATTTTTCATGGGAAAACGTTTTAAATCCAGCTTTTCCATGGTAATTGCCCTGGCCACTATTTCCTATACCTCCAAAGGGTAAGCCGGGATTACTCAGGTGCACTACCGTATTATTAATTGCTCCTCCACCGAAAGGTATCTTGTGGATAAAATTCTTCTCTGCTTTTTTACTTTCCGTGAACAGATATAGTGATAACGGATTAGGGTTTTTAGCAATCATATCATAAACCTCTTCTTCATTGATGAAACTAAAAATGGGTAGAATTGGCCCAAATATTTCTTCTTTAAACAATTGGTCTTCCTCGTTTACATTTTCTACTAAAGTGGGTTCAATCTTTCGTTTTTCATCATCAAAAGCACCGCCAAAGATAATGTTTCCTTCTTTTAAAAATCCTTTAAGCGTTTCATAGCGCTTTTTATTTACAATTTGTGTCAAATCAGGGCTCTCAAGAGGAGAAATACCATAAAACTGAATGATGCAGGCCTTCAGCTCATCCACAAATTCCGCTTTTACACTTTCGTGTACCATTAGGTAATCGGGGGCCACACAGGTTTGTCCGGCATTCATCATTTTACCAAATATTATCCTTCTGGCAGAAATTTCCAGATTAGCCTTTTTATCAATAATGGCTGGTGACTTACCCCCTAATTCCAGAGTGGTCGGCATAAGTTTTTCCGCTGCCATTTTTGCAATTATTTTACCTACGGGTACACTTCCAGTAAAGAAAATGTGGTTGAAGGTGTTGTTTTCCATAAGCTCTGGCACCACTACTTTTCCTTCTCCCATTATTACTGCCAGAAAATCTTCTTCAAAATTTTCCCGGATCATCTTTTTAACTAATGCAGATGTATGAGGTGTTTCTTCGGGAGGCTTAATCATGCAGGTATTTCCGGCGGCAATGGCTGCAACTACAGGGGCCATTAAAAGCTGGAAGGGATAATTCCACGGCCCTACTATCAGGGTGACTCCTTTAGGTTCATAAAACACCTTGCTTTTTGATGGAAAGTGCATTAAGGAGGTACTAACGTTCTTTGGTTCCATCCATGACTTTAAATGTTTGAGGTAGTATTTAATCTCCTCATACATAAATCCTACTTCCGTTACATAACTTTCAAAAGAGGGCTTTCCAAAATCATCTGACAGAGCCTGCAGCACCTCTGTTTCATGTTTTTCAATTACCTCTTTAAGCTTTTTCAATTGGTTTTTCCTGAATTCATATGGCTTGGTTTGATGAGATTGAAAAAAAGCTTTTTGTTTGTTAAAAATTACTTGTTGTTCTTTTTGAGGAGTGTTTTTTAATTCCATAGTATCTTTCATTTCTGAGCTTTTGACTTCATGTATACTTTTGTGTGATCATACCAACAAGAAAAATCCTGTGTTTAAAATTGCATAATCCTTTTCTAATTAACTCTTAACGTGGTGTTTCTAATGTTGTTTTTAACAGAAACCCCACCTAACAAC
>JBEPWY010000190.1:0-7147 GCA_041642185.1 Marivirga sp. | reverse complement strand
AGCAAACTGATGGTTTGTTTCACCAGATTTTCAGGGAAATTGCAAAGGAATACCCTGAATTAGAAAGTGAGCACTGGATAGTGGATATAGGAGCAGCAAGATTAGCAGATACACCTGAGATTTTTGATGTGGTGGTGATGCCAAATTTATATGGCGATATACTTTCTGATGTGGCCGCCCAAATTACCGGCTCTGTCGGCTTAGGAGGCTCTTCCAATATAGGTGAGGAGTGCGCCATGTTTGAAGCTATTCACGGATCAGCACCTGATTTGGCAGGTGAAAATATAGCCAATCCATCCGGGTTAATACAAGCTTCCGTAATGATGCTCAACCACCTGGGCCAAAATGAAATAGCTCAGAAAATTCAAAATTCCTGGTTAAAAACACTTGAAGACGGAATACATACAGCGGATATTTTCAAAGAAGAAAGCAGTGCTAAAAAAGTAGGTACCAAAGAATTCGCAGAAGCGGTAATAGCCAACCTGGGACAATTTCCCAATGAGTTGAAAGCGGTTGTTTACCAGGATGGTGGTTCTTTCAAACTTCCCGCCTACACAAGAAAGCCGGCAGCAGAAAAGAAATTGTTAGGTGTAGATGTTTTTGTGCACTGGGCAGGATTTGATCCTGAAGAAATTGCCGGAATGTTGCAAGAGCTAAATAATTCTAAAATAAAACTTAGCATGATTACCAATAGGGGCATTAAGGTTTGGCCGGAAGGTTTTTCCGAAACTTTCTGTACAGACCACTGGCGTTGCAGGTTTATTGGAAGTGATGAAGCTACAATAGATAAAAAAGAAATTGTAGAGTTGTTAAGCAGGGCGACTGAAAAGGATATAGATACTATCAAAACAGAAAACCTTTACTCCTTTGATGGAAAGGCTGGTTTTTCATTGGGTCAAGGCCAATAAATTTAAATTTTTATAAATAATACACATCATGAACAGTAAAAAAACTACTCTACAAATACTCATTAATATCATTATACTGATAGGTTGCATACACGTGCTAACACAGGTTGAGGACGTATTGCTAAGGGAATTTAGCAAAGGCCTTGCCCTTATTTCTATAGTATTGATGTTGAGAATACTCAGTAAAGAATCTTTAACCTTAAATAAATAATAAAATGGAAAATAAATTTAATGTAATAAAAGGAAGCTTTAAGCCCGATGAGGCTAAAGAAATCTTAATGACTTTGATCAATAAAAAAATTGATTTTCACAATTTAAAAAATCTAAGTTCACAGATTCGCTATAATAAAGCTGACCCCAACTCTCAGGAGAGAATGATTGCTTTAAAGGAGATAAGCAATCGGATTAAAGAGTTGGTAAAACAAGCCAAAGAAGATAATTGCGATCTCTCAATTGACTCCTCTATACATTTGGCTTTAGTACCTGCTAAGGAATTGGAAAAGGAAACAAAATAAAAATAGAGGGAGGTGTATTTATACGCCTCCCTCAAAAAATAATGGCAATAAATCATTCGAAATTTAAAAATATCGAAACATTTTTAACAGTACAGTAAATGAATCTTAACTTATTAATGGACAATCTGAGCAGCCCAGCACTGCTCTTTTTTTTGCTAGGAATTTTAGCGGTACAATTAAAAAGTGACCTGGAAATCCCTTCAAGCTCCTCAAAATTTATCTCTTTATATCTATTGTTTTCAATTGGTTTTAATGGCGGCCGGGAATTGGCCCACAGCACTTTTAATTTAGAAATTATATGGGCATTGTTATTTGGAATTGCTACGGCTTTGCTCATTCCTCTTTATACTTTTTTCCTTTTAAGGAAAAAATTGAGTACAGAAAACTCTGGAGCCATTGCTGCTGCCTATGGTTCCATTAGTGCTGTTACTTTTGTTACAGCAGTGAGTTTCCTCGAAATTCAAGGAATCCCTTTTCACGGACATATGGTGGCTGTAATGGCCTTGATGGAAGCGCCTGCAATAATAGTGGGGGTAATCCTCATAAAAAAATTCACTAAATCAAACGATTATTCACCTAAAATGAGCAGCCTGGTTAGTCACTCATTTACAAATGGAAGTGTGATGATGATCTTAGGAAGTTTAATAATAGGCTTATTGGCCAGTGAAAACCAGGCGCAAGGTATAGAACCTTTTACTACTGAAATTTTCAAAGGATTTCTGGCTATTTTTCTATTAGATATGGGAATTGTCAGTGGAAGAAAATTAGGTGACTTTATTAAGAGTGGCTGGTTTACCACTGTATTTGCCATAGTTATTCCACTAATAAATGGTTGTATTGTAGCCTGGATGAGTGGTTGGTTAGTAACAGAAGTGGGGGATAGGTTTATATTTGCTATTTTGGCTGCCAGTGCTTCTTATATTGCAGTGCCCGCTGCCATGAAAATGGCAGTACCTAAAGCTAATCCTGGTTTGTATTTGCCTATGGCCTTGGCTATTACTTTCCCTTTTAATATCACCCTGGGAATGCCCATTTATATGATGGTGATAATGAATACCCTTTAATATAAGGGGTTTGTCAGAAAAACTCTGAAAACGTGTATCGATAAAGGCAGCATGATGTTAGCTATTTTATGGCCTTTCCAGTTGATGCCAGCTCAGGAATTATTTGAAATAATATTCTAGCGCATTAGCCAAGCTTAAATAAGATCAATCTCTATCAGATTGATCTTATTTATTGTTATGCTCTGCAGAGCACAATCTTGATTGTTTAAATGCTTAAAGTCAAGATCGTCTCCTGTTAGTTTTCCCTTTTGTCCAATGCCTTTTTAATCCCTTCCAATCCTTCTACAAACAAACTCATCTGGCCTATTATCTGCGACATTCTATCGGAATCTCCCAAACCTTTGATTTTATTGTTTTTCACAAAGGTTTCTTTTATGGTAGTCCAGCGTGCCAAGGTAATCTCATTCAAGTCATCCATGAGCTCTCCCAGCTTTAAAAGATTAGCTTCTGCATCCGAAGTAAGCGTTTGTGATTCGTTTTGATAATGATCCAGCAATAACTGATAAACTTCTTTATCTTTTTGTATAGGTACTACCTGGCTCATCAGTTTATTCATATCTCTGTAGGAGCCCTGCAGTTTAAATGGTGGTTCTACCCTATAATCGTCGGACATGGCTGCAGAACGGATATATTGTGCATTTACTTTCAGCACTACATCCCTTATGAACATTATCTTCTCTAATACCTTCAGGCAATCCTGTATTTCCTGCGGAGATAAATTCCCCTCTACTTCCGGTAAATTTTGCTCATTATTTTCAATATATTGTACCAGCTTATATAGGTTTTCAAGCCCGTATTGCGTGATGGCCTTCAGGTGCATATTGGAAGTCAGGCCATTTTCTATTAAGCTTAAGCGGAACAAATCTGCCCTGTTGGAAGCCGTATCTCCTAAATTATAAATATCAGCCCTGTTGGAAAGCATATCAGGGATCTGGAACTTATCACCACTTTCGGTATAAGGATTACCTGCCATTACCACACAAAAACGCTTGCCTCTGAAATCGTATGTTTTAGATTCACCATTATATACACCTTCTATTTTTCGCTGCCCATCTGCCAGGGATATGAATTTCTGTAAAAATTCAGGATTACAATGCTGGATATCATCCAGGTACAACATCACATTATCACTCATTTCAAATGCCAAATTCAGCTTTTGCAGTTCTTGTCGTGTAGCTGCATTTCTGGCTTCAGCAGGGTCTACGGAAGTTATTTCATGGCCTATAGAAGGTCCATTGATTTTCATAAAGATCAAACCTAACCTGTCAGCCACATATTCCATCAGGGTGGTTTTACCATAGCCCGGAGGTGAAATAAGCAAGAGCATACCGGATCTGTCGGTACGTTTGTCATTTCCATAGGCCCCCATTTGTTTGGCGAAATTTGCACCAATTAAAGGGAAATACACCTGGTTGATCAGTTTGTTCCTTACAAAAGAAGTCAATACCTGGGTCTGGAACTCATGCAGTCGCAAGCTTTTTCTTTTTTGCTCAATTAAATCGTGCTTAAGTCGCTGAAGCTGTAAATAACGTGGCTTTACTTCTTCTGTAAAATATGTTAAGCGAGTAAAAAAGTGATGGTAATCAAAAAGGTATGACCTTTCTTTTTCATCGTCATCCTGTATACTCTTACCAATTACCGATTTCAGGTTTTTGATCTTTTCTATACCTGAAATACTTTGCACGTTTTTACTTTCAGCAGCAGCGGTCATAGTAAATGCTGCCGCCTCATCCATTGTTCCGGTCCCGCATTTATATTTACTGCTTTCAACAAATGTGCTGATCCACTGTCTGCATAAATGCCATTTATCGGCCGGATAATCCTCCAGTTGTTTTTGAGCATCCTGAAAGCTTAGATCAGCATTTTTTGATTTTAAATCTTTATTAAATGCTTTTATCAGCTCAAAAGCAGCTTTGTCAATAGTGAATCCATCTGTTACTTGTTCTTCAGCTAAATAAAGAGCCGCCTGATAGGCATCTGTATTATTGAATAAAGCATTGTTTTCTGTAAACTCTGCAATTGCTTTTTGAGTGTTTCCAGTAAATGCTTATGTTCCTGAGGATTTTCAAATGCCTGCTTTAACAAATTAACCAGCACAAACTGCTTTTTAAAATAAGCTTTCTTGTCTTGATCGGCAAAATGCCAGAACAATTGTGCTAAAACTCTTATGGCAGGAGGGAAGCGTAATAAACCCAGGTCATTATGTTTTTCAATCAATGTTTTAAAAATAAGGGCAGCATCATGATCGTGCACTCCCTTCACATAACCTTCTCCATAATGAGCGGCTGTATAATTGCTGATACTTTCTTTTATTTGATCTGCCGTTAGTTTTTTCTTGTTTTCAAGGGAATTGAACAGTTGCCAGACCAGGTATTCTGTCCGGTGAACATTTTTATTCTCTGAAGGCAATTCTTGTTCCCAAACATCTTTTAAATCATGAATATTGGTGGTATCAATAGGTTCATAATAAGAAGTGCCTGTAAGGTGATAGAAATATTTTTTATCCTTTATTACCAGTGTTAAATCAAGCTTTTGATTATTAACAGCAAAACGGTGATCGCCTAGTTTGATGATGTTTTTACCATCTTCAAACAATTCTTTTTTATCTTTCAGAGCCCTTAGAGCCTCCTGCTGAAGCACCTGCAACTGATTTAATAAATCTTCTGATTTTGCAGAGTCACCTAATTTTTCCAGTTGCTTTCCAACATCTCTTACTTTATCTATCATTAAATCTGAAGCGAAATAACCATTGATTTCCACTTCATTCTCAAAACTTGAAGCCCTTGATTTAATACCTTTCAAGATACGCTCTGCAGAACTGAATAATGAATTGGTTCTTTTATTTCTGGCTTCTGTGAGGTTTACTTTTTTAGCTTCAAATGCGGCGTAAACCGACTCCCTTTTTTCACTAATTTTATCGATAAACTCATCAAAATCCACAAAACGACCTTCCTGTTCTTCCAGTTGAATGGATAATCTGGTGAGGTAATCATCACATTTTTGCGGATCGGTGGCTAAATCCAGATAATTGACTATGGATTGTTCAAAAAGCGTCATTTGAGCCTGGAAATCCGCCATGGCTTCCCGCTCACCTAATTGTTTTCTTTTGTTGTTTAAGGCAACTCTCTGTTGGTTCAGTTGGGCGAATATCAGTGATATACTCTCAATAATTTGGGTAGAATGAGCTGTGTCTTCCACTTTGAGGTTATTAACGATATCAATCAGTAATTCTAATTGTAAGGAAAGCTTATCAAATTCTTTTTCCAGTTTTTTTGCGTCAATTACTTTTTTAAGCTTTTGTACAGAATCAGTCAAAATATCCATCTGCTTTTGATAGTAATCTAACGCATTATCCTGCAGTAAAAACTGAACACAGCTTTGCGACAGCTCATCTGATCTTTCACCGATTTTTACTTCCAGTTCCTCTACCACATCCAAATCAATATAGCGCAGATTTTTAAGACCGATGATTTCGCCCCTGATGCTCCTCATCTCCGAAAGCAGGGAAACATATTGCTCCAATGAGTCAAAGTTGGCACTGCGGGTATCAAAAAGTATTTTCTCAACTTTTTTAGTGATAGCCTCTAATGAGTCTTTGGTTTTCTGACGAATCTGTACCACTTTTTCAAACTCATCAATGGCAGAGGAGGCAATTTCCTTTACCTGCTGAATGGGCTGGTTCAGTCCTTCGGGGGCATCATTTTTTAACCAGAAATAGCCGTCCAAAATGCCTTGACTTCTTTTTTCTATATCTTCATAAAGCCCGTTATAGCTGTCTTCTTTGTTTAATAACACCACTAACTCCTGAATTTCGGCCATGGCACGTACTATAGACTTATTGCCTATTTTATACAGTTCATGATCTTTAAATTCATCATTGGGATTTAGCTCTTTGGTATAAGGCGTTTGCCAGATTTGAATTAGGTGGTTTTTGCCGGGATCTCTTTCTGTATTGAAATAGCACATTTCACCATCCTCAAAAAGTGTATAGCCATTACAGAAAATGGGTGTTTTTACACTCTGCTCTATTACATTATAAGAAAGGATGACAAAATCGTGATTTTTTTCCTCGTAAAAAACGAAAAGATAGTCCTCACCGTTGGGAGATTGTATTTTCCGTAAAAATTTAACGCCCTCTATGCGTTTGTCAAATATCTTGTTTTCACCTGTTTGCAGATAATAGCCATTTGATAGTATAATCCCCTGATCGTCCGGTAACAATATTCCGGCATCTTTTAACGTATCTACCCGAACCACTTTTTTAATCCGATAATTAAAAATAAAGTATCTGAAATCTTCCAGGTAGGGCTTTATTCTTAACAGCACCAGGTTTCCGAGGTCACAATAGAAAACTTCAGCATCATCTAACGACTGATCCCTTTGTTCCACATCCTCCCCATAAATACCTAAACCATCCTCTGTATTGTCTTCTATTTTAATGGTTAGGTTGCCATTTACAGTTTCCACAAATACTTTATCTACTATAGAGATGTGCGGATTTTTCCCCGTGCGCTGCATATCGCGCGTTGCTTTTGTCCATTGGAACTCATGTTGCTTGGGAAAATCTACTTCAGTGGCACTTCTGGAATCTACATAGGTTAATTTTTCATCTTCTATCAGCCATTTAAAAGCTTTTATATCCGTAGGGCTTTCAGAAAGC
>JBEPWY010000189.1:0-7171 GCA_041642185.1 Marivirga sp. | reverse complement strand
AAAATCTCTTTCCGCAATAGATGTTGGAAAGAATATTTTAGGGGCAACCAAAAATGATCTGAATGTACTGGCTAAATATTCAGTGAAGGATTTAATGAAATTTAAGGGAATAGGAGAGGCGAAAGCCATTTCTATTATTGCGGCTCTTGAGTTGGGCAGAAGAAGAAAGGAAGCAACCGTTAATAAGAAGCCTAAAATAACCGGTTCAACTGATGCTTTTAATATATTAAAACCACATTTGCTGGATTTACCACATGAAGAATTTTGGATTATTCTTTTAAATAGGGCCAATCAGGTAATTCGCCTGAAAAGAGTTAGCAGTGGAGGTATATCAGGAACAGTAGCAGATGTGAAAATGATTTTCAAAGAAGCTATTGAGCAATTGGCCTCAGGGATTATTTTATCACATAACCATCCTTCAGGGAATAAGCAACCCAGCAGTCAGGATGTCAGTTTGACTAAGAAAATGAAAGAGGCAGGAATTATATTAGAAATTCCTGTACTGGATCATATTATTTTTGCAGAAGATCAGTTTTTTAGTTTTGCTGATAACGCAATGATGTAATTATTAATAGTTAAAAAGAATAACAATGGACAATAACCCGGAAATCAGCGGAAAATATTTAGGTACTATCACTGAAGATTTTGTTTTTGTATCTGATACTCTTAAGGAAGCTTCTTATGCAGTTCGTAAAAGAGGATTTTCCGATTACCCTATTTTTCCTATTTGTAAGGTAGAGCAACCAATAGGGAAACTATTAATAGGGGCGCAAGAATTAAATCTTAAATGGAATTATCATATTACGTACCTGGATGAATTTGTGCAAAGAGAAATTATTTCCGCAGACAAAATGGAAGATTTTAAGGCTAATTACAAGGATCCCGATGAGTTCTGTTGTCTTTTTGTGATTGATAATGATTTCACCAATTTCGTTTTTATTCCTTATCCTGAGGATTAAAAAAATCTAATAAATTAAATTTTTGATATTTCTAAGGAATGCCAAATACCCCAAATATTGATTCAATTGGTTGAGGAATTGTACTGGAAATAAATCCACTGAGAAGTGAATTTCCCATATGGTTAAAAACAGATTTGCGGTAGTTTCTTAAAACTTCTATTTCTCCTTCTCTGTAGTTGTTAAATAACTTGCCGGGATTGTTCGATTTTATAAGTAAATTATTTAATGACCAGTTGGCAACCTTCAGTAAAAAACCAGGATTGCCCGGATCATCTTTGTTTAATAATTTAAATCTTAGGTTTTCATAAGGGAAAGACATCATTCCTTTAGATATATGTTTTGTTGCAGTGACAGAAAAATCAATTTTTTCAATCACCCCGCTTTCCATCTTTACAAACAGAAGGTTGGTGAATAAAGGATTAAAAGCTGCAAATTTCATTTCTTCAAGATAACCCTTGTAGGTATAAAGATCGTCTGGATGGTTCATATGGAAATTAAAAGCTATTTCTAACTTGCTTTCCGCCAGAAAACTGGTAGAGCCTTTTACTATTAAAGAGTCCCTTTCACTATATAAAAGTGAGTCATTAGTGATATTGAGAATCTGAATTCTGGTATCTGCCAGAGTAGTAATTCCAGGTGCTGACCCATCAGTGGAAACTTCTGAATAAACTATTACTCCATCCTCCAGAGTGAGGGTATCCAGTTGTATAGGCACTGGAAAATCTTTTATAGATTGTTGAACGGTTACCGGATACCGATTAGGGTCCTGCTCAACACGACTATCTCTGTAAATACTGCCGTTTAATCCATCAATAAGAATTTTTTCCATTATGAATTTTTGGCGGTTGAACAGTTCGTCAAAATTGATGCCTTCAACATCTATTTTGCCTATTTTAACATTGAATCGATCTTGAGCATAATCAAGCTTATCGGCATATTCTTCAATAAGGAAGAGGGGTTCATAATTAATACTGTCAATATGAATGTATTGTCCCGCCACAGAGGCTTTCAGCTTGTCAACACGTAATTCATAAAGGCTGTCGGGTGTAATAAAGTTATAATTCAAAAGTAACAAATCGATATCGTCGACCGAGAAAATATCGGTGAGATCATGAGCCTCTAAATTAGCCAGTTGAATATTTTCTATTAACAAGGAAAGATGCTCCAGCTTTTGACTCTCTCTAATACTATCTTCTTTCAATATTTTAAATACAAAATTAGCATCTTCAATACGTAAGCTGTCTATCTTAAATATACCCACATATTTATCTATCTGTTTTTGTATGTCTTCCTCTAATTTTTTTTCCTTTTTTTTATCTTCTTTTAATATAGCTGGTTTACCATTGTCAGTCTTTTTTTTATTGGATTGTTGGTTGATGGAATCCATTTTTGCCTGATAATTTACCACCTCTTTATCCTGTAGAATAGAAACTTCAGGAGAGCTAAGTAACACTTCTCCAAAGGTATAATGGCCTGTATTATAAGCACTGACCAGGTCAAATTGCTTAATGTTGAATTCCTTAGCAGATATATTAAATAAATTACGATGAGAATTTTCAATATCCTTATTTACATTTCTTGTATGCAATTCAAAATCCGGGCTTAGTTGAAAAAGTTGAGCTGTTAAATTTCCTTTATCAGACGAATAATATAAGCTGTCCAATGTAAAAGTATAAATACTATCAGGAGAGTGGAAGATGTAATTTTTTGCTTTTACTTTTATATTACCTACAGGGATGATGTTTTCTGTATTTTTGATGGTTTCAGGGCTTAACTCCAGTTGTTTTACTTCTACTAAAAACCCCTCAAGGTTCTGAAAATTAGTGATGTCAGCCAGTCTTTCAATATAATCAGCTTTTCCATCTACAATTTTTATCGATTCCACTGTTATAGGATTGATCCATTTGAATAGTTCTTCTCCTGGTGTCTTTTGAGGGCCTTTGTTTTCTCCAGCATCGGATTGTTCAGGTGATATACCTCTACTGACATATATGTCAGGACTTTGTAGCAAAATCTCTTTAATTTGCATACTTCCTTTATTGAAGGCTCCAACAACATCAAAATTTGATATAGAAAAATTTCCTACTGAAATTATTATTGAATCCGCTTCATTAAGTGGTAATTTTGGATGGGATTTAAATTGAAGGTCACTTATAGTTAACTCTTCTCTACTGCTGGAATAATCTAAAGGGCCCATTTTGAAAGATTTTGTGTTGCCAGGAGTGCCATATTCGTATCGTTTTAGTCCAAAAGCTATTTCTTCCAGAGGAGCATAAGGTTTATTTTGATAAGCTATGGCGGAATCAAAATGAATTCCACTCAAACTAAGCCTAACTTGCTGTGCATCATGAAGCTTATGTGCTTTATTTTCTGTTGGATACTGGCTTAAATCAGCATTTGATATTAAAAATTCTCCCACATTCACTTCTTTTACATAAAAAGAGAAGCTATTGTAAATATCTTCCGGTGAAAAATTACCGCCTGAAGATTTTTTCTCAAATACTTTGGCAATTTCCGCTGTTGGATTTAAGATTGCTATTTTACCTATATCAAGGTTCGAATGCTTAAATGCGCGGATCATATCAAAATCATCGCCTAATATTTTCGGAATGTTTAGATCTATTAATTGCGCACTAGCCTTTCCTGAGGAATATCCGAGTGCTTTGTTTTTTTCAGGATCAGCCTTTAGTTGCAGATCATCTAGTTTAAGATGATCTTCTTTGGTGTTCATATTGAACCTTGCCAATGTTAAGGTGTAAGGGCTTTCTTCCGGGCTGAATATGTAATTTTCAATATTTAATGTCAGTTGCTGTAAAGCGAGATTGTTTCTGGGGTCAAATACACTAAGGGAGTCAAATGAAATCTCTTCCAGCAATAGCTCTACATGATCTATTTTATGTATGAGCACGTCTTTGTTTTCTCTTGAATACATACTGACCTGGCTCCTATCAATATTTAAATTGTCTATTTCTGTAATTTCAAAATATTGGGCTAATGCATTATAAACATCTGCCACAGTGATGTCAAGGTCAGGAATTTCATAAAGTTTTACGAATGTATTATCAATTAGTAATTCATTAAGGTGTAATTTTTTAGTTTTCAAGGCTTTCATTAATTCAAGCCCTTCCATTTTTAAAAGCGGGACCTGAACTTCGGGAGCAATCATAGGTCCTTTCATTTTCTTATGATCTCCTATGGCTGAAAAAGATTCAAGCTTTAATTGTTGTTCAGCTATTGAATAACTAAAAAGGTCAAATTTCAGATTGTAAGCATTATTGGAAGTTGTAAATGTTTGGTTTTTTAAGCTGATAAATAAATCATCCATATCAACCATCTCCAGAAAATCTTTCTTATCAAAAGAATCAGCAATGAAATCGCTAATGCTCATATTTAATTCAGGGATTTTGTGAATAGCTTCTTCCTTCTTCTCATATTTGTGATAGGAGATTTGAGCATCTTGCAAATCGAAACTACCAATTTTTATAGAATTAATAATTTCGCTGATATTCTGCTTATTTTTCTTTTCCTTTTGAGGCACCTTTGTGTCATGAATCATTTTCACCTCAGGCTGATCAATTGATATAGAATTGATATTGATACGGGACCTGAGGAGGTAATCGAATAAATTGATTCCTGAAATTTCTAATTCATTAGTTTTAACATTTAGAAGGAAAGGACCTGCTTCACCTTTTGCTTTCTGATTTTGATGTATGACGGAGTCGTAATTTATCTGTATATTATTCAAGCGTATTGTAGTTGATAATAAATTGATGTCTAAATCATCAAAATCCAATTCATACAATCCTTGTGTGTTTTCACTGACTTGGTTTTTTAATAGGCGTTCGGTATAGGGTTCAAGTACAGTGAGTAACAGAATGGTGGTTATCAAAATTAAGCCAAATAAAACCGCGGATATTATTCCTACAACTTTCAGTATTTTGCTTCCAGTACTTTTCTTATTTGTTGAAGCCATTTTTTAAGATATGTTGTTTTGGGGATTGGTACACAACATATAGTACGTAACAGGCTCTTTAAAGATATATTCAACCCAAATCGTTAGTACAATCTCCTTTTTGTAATTGATAGCAAAAAATAGGTGCCCCAGAATATTTCGGAGATTGGTAAAGGAATATGGATTTAAAAATTATCAAAAAAATATGAGTTCACTATAAAATACTGTATATGTGAACTCATATTTAATAAATTTAGAATGGTTTACTTCGGAAAATGATCCCATCCCTGGGCCTTTAATGGAATAGGGTTGCCATTATTGGTTACAAGATTTAATCCATTAGATTTTTCATTAATGTACCCAATAAAATGAATATCGGGGTGGTTTTTCACCTTCTCAAAATCCTCTTGTGGTATAGTGAAAAGCAGTTCATAATCTTCTCCGCCATTTAATATAGCGGTATTAGGATCTAGTTTAAATTCAAGTGCCGCTTCCTGCATTGCACTTGCAAACGGGAGCTTGTCTTCATGAATATTTAAACCAACACCTGATTGGGTGGCAATATGGTGCAATTCAGACGCAAGGCCATCAGAAATATCAATCATAGATGTAGGGATAATATTCAAATCCAGTAGTTCATGTACAAGATCCATTCTGGCCTCTGGTTTTAATTGCCTTCCCACTATATAAGTATATTTATCTAATTGTGGTTGCATATCAGGGTTTTCAAGGAAAACCTGCTTTTCTCTTTCCAGTACTTGCAGCCCCATATAAGCCCCGCCTAAATCACCTGTCACACAAATGATGTCATTTAACTTTGCCCCAGAGCGGTATGCTACTTTCCCTTTTTCCACTTTACCTATTGCGGTTACAGATATAACCAGACCTGCCTTGGATGCCGTAGTGTCACCACCTACTAAGTCCACATCATAAGCTTCACAGGCGGCTTTTACGCCTTCGTAAAAAGCATCAATTGCTTCCAGTGAAAAGCGATTACTTAATGCAAGACTAACAGTGATCTGTTCGGCTATGCCGTTCATGGCCGCAATATCCGAGACATTCACCGCTACTGATTTGTAGCCAAGATGATGCAAGGGAAAATAGGATAGGTCAAAATGAATACCTTCCACCAGCATATCGGTAGAAATCAACTGATAATGAGTGCCCATATCTAAAACAGCCGCATCATCACCTATGCCTTTTACGGTATTACTTTTTTTATTGACAAACTTTTGTGAGATCTGATCTATCAAACCAAATTCTCCTAATTTTTTTATTTCTGTTCTATCCGCACTCATTTGGATTTATTTTTGTTTGTAAAAAATGAATAATTAAATTTGAACTATGAAAACAAAAGCACTCAGACTCTTTATTTTTTTAACATTAGGTCTTTTTCTATTCTCAGCTTGTAATAAGTCCTCTTTTCAAACCAGAAAAGGAAAGAAAAAATTAAAATATTACAACAATATTCAACATCAGTAATTCTTATTTAATTTCCTGACAAAGTTCTATTAGTACACCATTGGTGTCTTTAGGGTGTAGAAAGCAAACCATTTTGTTGTCTGCGCCTTTTTTTGGTTTATCATTTATCAGAGTAAAACCTTCTTGCTGAAGTCTTTTCATCTCTTTCTCAATGTTTTCTACTTCATAAGCTATGTGGTGAATGCCTTCTCCTTTTTTCTGAATGAATTTGGCAATAGGGCTATCCTCCCTACTCGCTTCCAGAAGTTCTATTTTGGTTTCTCCTATTTGGAAAAAGCTGGTAGTTACACCTTCAGATTCCACAGCTTCCTCTTTATACGCAGGCTTATTGAATAATTTTGAAAATAAATCCTTCGATTTTTCCATTTCTCGCACTGCAATACCAATATGTTCTACCTTTAACATCTTGTAATCTTTATTCTTCGTGTATATTCGTTAACTTTGCAAAAATGCAGAAACTTTTTGATGGATAAAAAAGTTGTTAGCATATCATTGAATTAATATCGAAATTTACCTAAATTAAAACTGATGATGGAAACATCCACAGACGTACATATTGAAAGTGCCAGAATCCAAAAAGAAATTAAAAATTATTTGGGTTTAAATAGTAGCGAACTGGTTTTTGAGTTCGGTATTCAAGATGGAAAAACCAAACTTGATTTAATTACTATTAATCCGCGGCACAATCAATCTTTTCTTTTTCATACAGAGCAAGGCTTTGATAAAATCGATGCTTTGAAGAAAATGATGGAGTACGTTAAAAACTACAGAGAGCAGG
>JBEPWY010000188.1:0-7186 GCA_041642185.1 Marivirga sp. | reverse complement strand
AGGCATTTCCCGGTTCATTTTCAGCAGCCTGGTTAAAATCAGATAAGGCTGCAGAATAATCCTGCATTTCCAAATATGCAAGTCCTCTTTTAAAATAAGAATCAGATTTAGCCGCTCCTCCCTGCATTGCTTTTTCAAAATAGAAGATAGTACCCGGCCAATCTTCCAGGACAAAATAAGACTCTGCCTTTAAAAGGAATAAATATGGATTAGCACCATCTAAATTCTCTACTTTTTCCACATCGGAAATTACACCTTCATAATTTTCAGTTTCAAAATAGGCAATGGCCCTGTTTTCATAGGCTCTTGCATATTCCTCATCTAATTGAATCGCTTTATTATAATCTTCTATTGCTGGCGATAGGCTACCTGTTAATTGCTTGGCCTTACCCCTGTTATTATAATAAATAGCTTCTTCTACACCTCCTGAAATGGCACTGTTGTAGTCATTGATTGCTCCTTTATAATCCTCCAGCCTGAACTTTGTATTCCCTCTCAAGGCATAGGCTTCATACAAACTTTTATCTGCTTCGATTGCCTTGTCAAAATCTGAGAGTGCTTTCTTCCAGTCTTTGGTTTCATAATAAGCCAAACCTCTTTTATATAATAGTTCGGCACTATCGGCCCCTAATTCTATTGCTTTATTAAAATCCGGAATAGCTGATTCAAACTCTTGCTTTCCAAACAATATCAATCCCCTGTTTTTGTAGGTTTCCGCATGCTGGTCTCCTTTGGCTACAGCCTGGTTTAAATCTGTAAAAGCCAAATCAGTTTCTCCTAAATAATAATAGGCATTACCTCTGCCATAAAACAGCTCCCCGGATTGATTACCTTTTTGATAGGCCTGACTTAAGGTCTCAACAGTCAGTTCATAATTTTTGAGGTTGAAATGACTCATTCCTAAATTAAGAAGCGTTCTTTCATCTATTACATTTAATAAAACAACCTGATCATAGTCTTTTATTGCTTTCTCATAATTATTTAAAGTATAAAAAACGTTTGCTCTGTTTAATAAAGCCTGACCATAATCTGCCTTAATCTCAATAGCTTTATTGTAATCAGCAATTGCATCCTCATATTTTTCGGTCATGGCTTTTGCCTTACCCCTGTTATTGTAAATCACTTCGTCGGCTTTTCCTAAACTGATGGCTTTATCATAAGCATTGATTGCCTCTGAGTATTTATTTTGCCTGAAAAGCGTATTACCATAATTATAATACGTTTCAGGGTTTTGGGAACCGGCTAAAGTTGCTTTTTGGAGATATTCAGATGCCTCCTCATATTGCTTTCCTTCATATAATGCATTTCCCAAATTTTCAATAACAACAGCATCAGTAACACCAGCCTCTACTGCTTTAGATAAATTTGTTGCGGCTTCCTTATAATTCTTTAATTCAAAAAAAGCCTTCCCTTTATTCGCAAACAATTTATTTTCAGTAATACCGCCTTCTTCAGCTTTTTGATAATCGGCTATGGCTTGTCTGTATTCACCTTTATTAAAATGAATGTTCGCCTTGTAAAAATAAAGCTGTGGATTGTTCACTCCCAAACGGATAGCGTTGTTCATATTTTCAAGCGCTTTATCCCATGCTTCTGTTTGGTAATATGCTAGTGCCAGCATTTCAGTGACAGCTGCATTTTTAGGCTCAGCTTTTTCTAAATCCGTTATGGCTGCGGAATAATTCTTTTGACCGTAATAAGCATTTCCACGATTTAACAAAGCCTGTGCAAACTCAGGATCTTTCTCAAGGGCAAGGTTATAATCCGTTATCGCTTCTCCCTTTTTATCCAGATTGTATTTTGCTTTTCCTCTGTTATTATAGATAATTGCTTCATCAGCTCCTAACTGAATTGCTTTATCATAAGCAGCTATTGCTTTACCGTAGTTTTCATTTTTAAACAATAAATTTCCCTGATAATAATACACATTGGCTATTTCAGAATTCATTGTAACAGCTTTGCTTAAATCTGCCAGGGCCGGCTCTGCCTGTTTTAATTCATAATTTGCCAGACCTCGGTATTCGTATAGATCCAATGATTTAACACCCATTTCTTCTGCTTTCTGCAAATAAGATACCGCTACTTTGTAGTTATTCTGTTGAAAAAGAGATATACCCAGTGCCTTATTGGCCTGTACTGTATTAATTCCTCCCTGAACAGCGGCTCCCAAAGCTTTGGAAGCTTCATCATAATTTTTTTCTTCATAATAAGCCAGTCCCAGCATTTCATGATTCTCAGCAGCATTTTCACCTTGTCTGATCCCTTCATTTAAATGAGTAATGGCATTGGCATAATCCTTTTTGGCATAATATGCCTTTCCTAATCCTGCAGTAAGTACCGGTGCTTTTTCACCTTTTTCTTTAGCTTTTGATAAAGATTCTATAGCAGTGTCCCACCGTTTATCTTCTAAGGCAAGTAAACCTTTATAAAGTAATAATTTGGATGACTCAGCACCTGCTGTTAAAGCTTTTTCAATATTTACTTTCGCCTCTTCCTTTTTACCTAAATCGTATAGTGTGATTGCATAATTGGTGATGGTTTTTGAATCAGATGCGCCGTTTTCAATTGCTTTCTTATAATAGGCTATTGCTGCTTCTTTTCTACCAAGCGTTAAATTGGCCTCTGCAGCATAGGCAAATAAGGCACTGTCTTTTATGCCGAAAGAAGCAGCTCTTTCCAAATTGGAAGCTGCAGCCTCATAGGCTTTAGTTTTAAACTCTGCCTCACCTAACTTCTGGTAAATACTTCCGTCATTCGCTCCTCTGGCAATTGCGTCTTTAAAATCTGATATTGCCTTAGGATAGTTTCCCTCATTGAGATAAGCATGGCCTCTCAGCTCATAAACCTTTACATCATTATAGCCGGCCATAATGGCTTTGCTATAAAATTCTATCGCATTTGGGTAGTCTTCTTTGTTATTATAAGCAGTTGCTAAATCATAAAATATTTGCTGATTAGTAACCCCTAATTCAATCGCTTTACGATAATCTTTAATTACATCGTCCCACTTTTTTAATTCGAAATAAGCAGCACCCCTATTTTCCAGAGCTTTATCATAATTAGCTTTTATACTGATAGCTTGAGAGTAATCTTCTATAGCGGCTTCATAATTTTTAAGATTAAATTTCGCCTTCCCCCTATTGTTGTAAAGCAACTCACTTTCCATTTCCTGCTTAACAGCAATATCATAAGCTTTTATGGCTTCAGCATATTTCTCTTGCTTAAAAAGGGCATTACCTAAATAATAGGCAACCTGCGGATTATCGGATTTTAAGGATACTGCTTTTTCTAAATCGGGTATGGCCTGTGCCATCTGATCCAGCTCATATTCAGATATACCTTTATAGGCGTACCATTTTGATTCTTCTCTTTTAGAAGCTTCTCCCTGAGTAAAATCACTAAGGGCCTTTGTATAATCTTTAGCTTCATAATAAGCAAAAGCTCTTGTGGAAAAAGCGTGTGGATCAGCTTTAATTTGCAGGGACTTACTTAAATACTCAATGGTTTTCTCATTGTTCCCAAGTTCAAAAGCAGCAAAACCAGCCATTTTCCAGGTAAACTCATCTCTATTATTTATTTGAGCAAAGCTAGAAAACGCATCGATCGCTTTTTGCCAATCTTCATTTGCATAGTAATTTAGCGCAGCCAAAACATTACCGTCTGCTTTTATGCTTTTAGCAAAATTGGATAACCCGCTAGTAGTGTTTTGTATTTTAGATATCCTTCCTGCATCAACTAAAAGAGCACCATTTACACCTTCAACCCCAGGGACTGCAATGGCAATCAATTCATTATTCTTCACTAATACAGCTGCAGTATTTTCCTGCTGTAAATTATCAGGTATTACATAAAGCTGCCCATAACCATCAATGGATCTAGATTGATTGAGAGTAGTATTGTTTTCTTTTACTTTTTGAATATTAACCGCAGAAATCATTTCAGCCCTTTCGCCCTTTTTTAAAGGAGTGGATGAAATTTTGATAGGTTGAAACTTAACAGTCAAATTATTATCAACTGTAAATTTTACTAGTCCACTGGAAATATCTTGTGCATTAATAGTAGAAATATTATGCTCCGTACTATCCATGGTAAAAACCTTCGCACTGGACGCGCCTATAAAAATATTTTGATGGGTAATACCTGAGCCCTGTTGATCAGCAATTATTGCTGTACCACTTTTCAGTTTTTTACCAGAAGCATCATAGGTTTGAAGGAAGTATAAACTATTTTGTACCTGAGCATTTACCCTAAAAGAAAACATCAGAATAAAACAGGCTATAAAGAAAAAGTAATATTTACGCATAAATCAAAGATTTAAATAATAACAGGAAAATTATTCATTTTTTAGCGTTTATGGAAGAAAAACATCACTATAATTAAAACTAATAATTTTTCAGTTTAGTAATATTATGTAACTTCCGATTAAATTTGATACAAAAAAATAATTATGAAGAAATATTATCTATCCGCATGCTTAGCAGCACTATTTTTATTTTTTAGTGCCTGCAATTCTACAGAAACAGAAACCTCTGAAAATACTATTGAAAAAGACTCTACAGAAATAGAGCAAGGCCCTATTAGCCTGGTGATTCATGGTGGTGCCGGCACTATCAGGAGAGAAAACATGTCAGCTGAACAAGACTCAGCCTACAGAGCGAAACTGACTGAAGCACTGGAAGCAGGATATGCAGTTTTGGACAAAGGTGAGCCTGCCATGAATGCTGTAATTGCAGCCATTCAAATTATGGAAGAATCGCCTTTATTTAATGCGGGGAGAGGATCAGTTTTTACAAGTGAAGGAAAGAATGAAATGGATGCTGCAGTGATGCAGGGTAAAACAAGGGATGCCGGAACTGTTGCCGGAATAACCAATATCAAAAGCCCTATATCTGCAGCCTTAGCAGTAATGGAGAAAAGCCCGCATGTGATGATGACCGGCCAGGGAGCTGAGCAATTTGCCAAAGAACAAGGTTTGGAAGTAGTGGATCCTTCTTATTTTTTCGTGCAAAGCAGGTATGATGCCCTACAACGTGTAAGGGAAAAAGAAGCTGAAAAAGGTAATGCTGCAGCTATGGCAGAATTTCCTGACAGCAAATATGGCACTGTAGGTTGTGTGGCATTAGATAAGAATGGTAATATTGCCGCAGGTACTTCAACCGGCGGTATGACCAATAAAAAATATGGACGTGTGGGTGATGTGCCTATTATTGGAGGGGGTACTTATGCCGACAATTCCACTTGTGGTGTATCAGCAACTGGCCATGGTGAATATTTTATTCGTAGTGTGGTGGCTTATGATATAGCAGCCAAAATGAAATATAAAGATATGAGCCTTGAGAACGCCGCACATGAAGTAGTAATGGAAGAATTAGTTGATTTTGGAGGTTCAGGCGGTATAATTGCTTTGGATCGTCAAGGAAACATAACTATGCCTTTTAACTCAGAAGGAATGTACAGAGGGTATATGAAGGCTGCTGATTCAGCGAAGGTATTTATTTATGCCGATGAAAAAGAGTAATTGACAATAATTACAATGATTTGCTTTAAAACAAAAACGCCATTCAGTTAGAGTCTGAATGGCGTTTTTGTTTTCCTCTTAAAGCTTTCCAATGTTCGAGCTTATTCCTTACTATATATTAAAACGGTAACTCATCATCTGCACTTAGCGGAGGAGTTTCCTGAGGTGAGCTCATGCCTTGCCCTTTCTGATCATTGTAATCGGAAGATTCTCCTCCACTATTACTTTGAGGAGCCGCTTTAGCACCACCTCTTTCAACAGCCCAAATTTTTACATCAGTATACCATTTTCCGTTATACTCTCTGCTTTCTATATTAATTTTCGCGGTTAGCTCTTCTCCTTTTTGAATATTGAAAACATCAATTTTATCGCCCCAGGCTACTGCACACACCTTTTTCGGGTATTGATCCTGAGTTTCTATCACAAAACCTTGTTTACGCCATTCGCCATTGCGGCTGGTTCCTTTTTCTTCTTCCAGTACCTCTACTACTTTTCCGGTCAATTCCATTTTTTCAATATGTCTTGTTTATAAGAACAAATTTCTAAAATAATTTCCCTTTAGCCTAATTCATTCTTATTAAAATTCAGATAAAAATTGCTTTCTGAAGCTTTGGGTATTTTCTTTGCAGTTATGGGATATACATTTAAAACTCCACTAGGAAGATTACGCATAATGGCCATTTTAGAAGGCCTGTCATATATTGCATTAGGCGTAACCATGCCATTGAAATATTTAAACGAAATGCCGATGCCTAATTATATTGTAGGTATGATTCATGGAGTGCTATTTATCGTTTATTGTTTACTGGTAATACAAGTTGCCATTAAAATGAATTGGAAATTGAAAATTACTTTCTTTGCTCTACTGGCATCTCTTATTCCATTCGGTACTTTTTATGCTGACTGGAAATGGTTTAAAATGATGCAAATTAATAATAGTTAATAACCGACTTATAAAGCTTCTCCTTCAATTTCCTTATCTTTGCCCCTTTAAAAAATTACGCTATGGAATTAACTACATTAAGTGCTATTTCTCCTATTGACGGTCGTTACAGAAATAAAACCATTGAACTGGCCCCTTATTTTTCAGAGTGGGCGCTCATCAGGTACCGCGTACATGTTGAAATAGAATATTTCATAGCCTTATGTGAATTACCGTTACCGCAACTTTCAGGCATCGACAAAAATTTATTCCCTAAACTCCGTGAAATAGCTACTGCTTTCTCTGAAGAAGATGCTTTGGTAATTAAAGGAATTGAAAAAACCACTAACCATGATGTAAAGGCTGTAGAGTATTTTTTAAAGCAGAAATTTGATGAACTGGGCGTTGGGGCACAAAAAGAATTTATTCATTTTGGCCTTACTTCACAAGACATTAATAATACAGCCACTCCTTTAATGCTGAAAGACAGCATGAAGAAGATATATTTACCTCTTTTGGATGAAGTTTCGGACGTATTAAATGGCTTTGCAAAAGAATGGGCCAATATTCCGATGCTGGCAAAAACCCATGGGCAACCAGCCTCTCCAACCCGCTTAGGGAAAGAGCTTCAAGTTTTTCTGGTACGAATAAAGGAACAACTGAAGTTGGAAGACACAATACCTCATGCTGCTAAATTTGGCGGTGCTACAGGTAATTTCAATGCCCACCATGTTGCTTATCCTGAT
>JBEPWY010000187.1:0-7189 GCA_041642185.1 Marivirga sp. | reverse complement strand
AATCGAATTGTTGATTTTATTATTTCAGATTTTTATAGTTTTGTTTAATAATCATAAAGTGTCAATAAATTAAAAAATGAATAACCAGCAACAAAAAATAGTAGTACTTAACCAAAAAAGTATGGGGGTATCCTTCTTGCTTACTTTCTTCTTTGGCCCCTTAGGAATGTTTTACTCTACTGTTTTAGGTGGAGTGGTTATGTTGGTAGTGAGTGTATTCGTTTTTATTGTTACAATAGGGTTGGGCACCTTACTAACCTGGCCAATTTGTATTATATGGGCTGCTATTGCCACTAGTAGCCACAATAAAAGAGCAATTAATTCTATTAACAACTATTGATATTCAGAATGAATTATGATACTGAACCTGCTTTTAATAAAGATTAACTAAGGGTTCTCTTTCCGTGTTTGTAAGTTATCAACTTACAAAGCTAAAAAAGTAATAATCCAAGTATAAAAATAACTGTTCCGGCCAATAATATAATGGTGCTATAGGGCAAAATATCCTTAGCTTTTAGCTGGGTTATACCTAAGAGGGGTAATGCCCAAAAGGGTTGTAACATATTCGAAATTTGATCTCCATAAGCCAAAGCCATTACGATTTTCGGAATCCCGATTCCTAATGTCTGCGCAGCTTCTACGACTATTGGTCCTTGAACAGCCCATTGGCCTCCTCCTGAAGGAACGAAGAAGTTTACAAGGGCAGCACTAAAAAAGGTTAGTATAGGGAAGCTCCATTCATTGGAAACAGAAACAAAAAAATCAGAGATCAAGATCACCATACCTGAATATTTCATAATACCCATTATACCGGCATACAGCGGAAATTGTATCACAATACCACTCACGCCTTTTATTCCGGCATGAACTGCCTTCATAAAATTTGCCAGTGAGGCGTGCAATGTTAGGCTAAGCCCAAAAAGTAGAAAATTTATATAATTCAAATCAATAAATGATGCATCGGAACTACTACTTTGCACTGCTTGTACAATGGCTGCCAGTAATATCATCCCTCCCAATAAATAAGCAGGCCAAGTAGAAGTATCCAGGCTTTTTTTGTTGTCATTGTCAACTTTGTTTTCAGTAATTTCATCAATTACTATATTCGGACTTTTAGTTGTTTCAAATTTTTTGCCCATGCTATAAATAACCAAAGGTATAATCAGCAGTAAACATAAGCTGATAAGGATATTCATGGGAGAAAAAACTGTTTCACTTATAGAGATAATCCCTATTTGATCTATCAAAAAATGATTTGTTTCTGCAACTTTAAGCGGAGCAGAACCTGATAATCCACCATGCCAAACCATCATTCCGCAATACCCAGCGGCGCCTACCAATCCGTAATTTAAAGCCTTGCCTTGAAATGAGAATCTTTCACCTATTTTTCTGGTGAGGATGGCGCCAAAAATCAAGCATAGTCCCCAGTTAAAAAAACTCATGATAATGGTGAAAAAACTTACCAGAAAAGCTGCCTGCGCAGTGTTTTTAGGCAGGTTAGCTATTTTATTAATGATTCTTGAAAAGAAGGGTGTTAATGCAAGCGTATGTCCAAGCAATAAAATCAGCACCATTTGCATACTAAATGCCAGTAGCTCCCAGAAACCAGTTTGCCAATAACCAAGGATATTGATGCCGTGCCCAAGGGCAGATTCATCACTTTTTGTAAATAGAAAAGCAAGCACAAACGTAAGACCGCTTAATATGATAGCGATCATAAAAGGGGAAGGCAAAAATCGTTCCGCCAGCTTTACGTATTGCCTGCTAAAGGACATCTAAATCTTTTCTGTTAAAAATTCCATTGTATCCACACCATCGGCATAATCCCATAGTTCTGGGGCTTGAGCATTACCAAGGGTTATAGCATTTCCGGCTTTACTAATAGTGCACTGAATTAACTCCCTGTTTTCATCTAGCTTACTTGCTAGTTCTTCTTGGCTATTGTAAAATTCGTAATACAGTACAGAAATAGGGGAGACCCATGCTTTATCTTCTTTTAAAAGGAAAAAGCCGGAATCGAAATGTGGCTCACGGTTTACAAGATAAATGGATTTGTTATAATCATAATTATTCACCCATTTATGGTGATCGGCTATGTGTTCAAAACCTTCCATGCTTTTGATAAAGAACTGGAAATCATAGCCCTGTGGCACAAATAATTTGCTCACATTTCTGCAACCAAGTCCATAATATTGGAAAATATCATTTCCCAATACCTCTATTTCTTCTTGAGTTTCTTCTCCACTGATAATGGCAACCGAAGTTCTGTTTTTGCGGATAATATGCGGGTATTTGCTAAAATACTGATCGAAATAACGTGCGGAATTATTGCTACCAGTGGCTATAACGGCATCAAAATTAGTTAGAGTGCCTTGTGTTAAATATATTTTATCTTCGAATCCTGGCTCAATTTCTATTAGCATGGCAGTGATTTGCTTCAATAAATACGGATCCTGAGAACTAAGTTTGGCAATAACTTTATGGCCTGCCATCAATACCGATAAAAAATCATGAAAGCCCACCAGAGGAATATTACCTGCCATTATCAGCGCCACAGTTTTCTCGGAAGTTTTCTCTAAGTCGTAGGTAGCTGTCCATTTCTTTAGTTTATCTTCCTCCAGCATATCACCAAGTGCACGAACAGCATGAAAAACATTCTCCCTGGTGAACCAATTATTAAACCCGGTGGCACGGAAATACCATTCGTCTAATGTGGTTTCGGGTAAATTCCTTAGTTGATTACCTAATTTAATGAAAGCCTGTAGTCGCTCCTGAAATGTCATTGATTTATAAATTTATGGAAGTTGGGATACCTGTCATTTAAAATGCAAAAATAACATAATAGCGGACAATCACCTAAAAAGGAAGTGAAGAAGGTTCGTAAATAATCTATGAGAGGGAGGGAGAAAAGAAAGTTTTAGTTTCAATTGCATATGTATTTTACTTATATAGTACTGGTAAAGTCAGCTATGCTATTCCAATTTTACTTTTAATTATAATTGCAATAATTATTTTGCTCTAGAAACATAATGTTTCTAACTTTGTTGTTATAACAACTTCTTTAAGTTTTTAAAGATAAATTCTTTCGGTTATGGCAATAATGATAACAGATGAGTGTATAAATTGTGGTGCTTGTGAGCCTGAGTGCCCTAACACTGCTATTTATGAAGGCGGCATAGAGTGGAACTGGGCCGGTGGTACCTCACTTACAAACGAGGTAAAGCTAGAGGATGGCTCCGTGGTAGATGCTAATGAAATGCAGGAACCTCTTTCCGATGAATTTTATTATATAGTTTCGGGTAAATGTACTGAGTGTACAGGTTTTCATGAGGAACCGCAGTGTGCGGCTGTATGTCCGGTAGATTGTTGTGTGGACGATCCCGATCACCCCGAAACAGAAAGCGAATTATCGGCGAAAAAAGAATGGATGCACCAGGAGTAAATTCATTTTCAGCATTATAAAATATTAAAACTGTACATTTTTAAGTGTATAGTTTTTTTTTGCGTTTTAGTCAATGGAATCATAATTTTTAACAGCATATTTACTGCCATATAAAAAAAGTACTGCATGGATTACCAGATGATTATTACTATAATAATAATAGTTGGAGCAATAGTTTTATTTATTACTGAGGCTCTAAGGATTGATGTGGTGGCATTAATAATTATTGTTTTGTTGGTAATTACTGGTGTATTGACTGCGGAGCAAAGCTTTCATGGGTTTGGAAATAGTGCCACTTTAACGGTTGCGGCCATGTTTGTATTGAGCGGGGCGCTTATAAAGACAGGAGTGATAGGTTTAATAGCTCCGAAAATCACTCAATTGTTTGAAAAATCTTATAGCGCTACTATATTAGGAATGAGTATGAGTATTGGTTTTTTCTCTGCCTTTGTAAATAATACGCCTGTGGTGGCTACTTTTATTCCTATTATTACCAATGCTGCCGAGAAAATAAAGGCAGCTCCCAATAAATATTTAATTCCTCTTTCATATGTGGCTATTTTCGGCGGTGCCTGTACACTCATTGGTACTTCTACTAATTTATTGGTTGCAGGTATAGCAAGAGATAATGATATTGATACTTTACGATTATTTACTGTTACTCCTATTGCCTTAGTATGCGCTATTGCAGGTATAATATATTTGATAATCTTCGGTAAGAAATTATTACCTAAAGGCGATAGTTTGAAACCACTGCAGGATGAAAGTGAAATAAATGAATTTCTTACAGAGGTAGAATTAAGAGAAATGCCTAAGGATAAAGATGGTTCTATTTCTTTAAAAGAGCTGTTTCAGAAAAAAGATATTTCAGTAGAAGTACAGCAAATCAAACGTGGGAAACAAACTATTGAAAATCCTGATATGGATATAAGCCTTGAAACAGGGGATATTTTACTAATTAAGGGGGCAATAGAAAAGGTGAAAAAATTAGTGGCAGACAAACACCTGGAAATTCTAAAATCTATAAAGGATAAAAATTTTCCTGAAGAAGAAACAAAAATTGTAGAGATAATAGTGATGCCGGGAGCACCTATGCTTGAAAGAAAGCTAAAGAATATTAATTTTCTGCAACGGTACCAGTCCAATGTTTTAGCAATTAGGCACAGAGGGAGAAGACAATTTAAAAACCTTACAGAAAAAAAGTTGAAAGTGGGAGATGTGTTGCTTTTACAGACTAATGAAAGAGGTTATCAACTTCTAAAAGAGTCTGAGAATAGTGCGTATGCCCCATTTATGCTCATGAAAGAAAGCGAGCTGATTAAAAGTGAAAAAAAGGATTTGATTATCGTAGGCTCTGTTTTATTCGCAGTAATTGCTTTGGCAAGTTTTAACCTATTACCAATAGTAGTAGCTGCCTGGGCAGGAATTGCACTTCTTGCTTCTCTTAAAATAATAAATATGGAAGATGCTTATCGCTCAATAGATTGGCAGGTAATATTTTTACTGGCTGGTTCGCTTAGTTTGGGCGAGGCTATGACTCAAAGTGGGGTGTCAAGTCTTGTTGCAGATAATTTGTACAAAGTTTTAGACATTTCCATAGGGCCTTTTATCATTGTAGCTGTGGTGTATATGTTTACATCAATTTTTACGGAAATTATGTCCAACAATGCAGCCGCAGCAATTATGGCACCTATTGCTATAGCTTTGGCCAATTCTGCTGATCTAAATCCTACCCCTTTGTTACTAGCGGTAATGATTGCAGGCAGTGCAAGCTTTATGACGCCTATTGGTTATCAAACCAATACAATGGTTTATAGTGCAGGAAATTATGAGTTTACTGATTTTACAAAAATCGGGGCGCCATTGAATTTAATTTTTTGGATATTATCTTCATTTCTTATTCCGTTGTTCTATCCTTTATGATATGTCAGCTCAAAAATTATCCCATTTTTATCGAAAATTAATAGAAACAGACTTCATCTTCATTAGATTTGTACTATAAGTTTAAGCATGTATGTCAGACAATAAAGAAGCACAGAAAAGAATAGCGGAACTTAGCGATAAGCTCCACTTTTATAATTATAAATATTATCAAGATAGTGTTTCTGAAATCTCTGATTATGAGTTTGATATGCTACTAAAGGAGCTTATTACTTTGGAAGAACAATTTCCTGAATTAAAATCCGAGGATTCCCCAAGCCAGAGAGTAGGTGGTACCGTTACCAAACAATTTGAAACGGTGGAGCATAAAATACCCATGCTTTCCCTGGGAAATACTTACTCTAAAGAGGAGTTAGAAGATTTCGATAAAAGAGTCGCCAAGGGACTGGATGAACCTTATGAGTATTTTTGTGAACTGAAATTTGATGGTGTTGCTATTAGCTTGCATTATGAAAATGGCCGTTTGGTACGTGGAGTAACCAGGGGAGACGGCACAAAAGGAGATGATATTACCCATAATGCCAGAACAATCAGATCAATCCCTTTGGTTATCCGGGGAAAAGATTATCCTGATTATTTTGAGGCTAGGGGAGAAGTGTTTTTACCTAGAGAAGTATTTAACGAGATAAATAGGGAAAGAGAAAGCGAAGGAACGGCTTTACTGGCTAACCCAAGAAATGCTGCTTCCGGAACCTTGAAAATGCAGGATTCGGCTGTGGTGGCCAGTCGTAAGCTTGATTGTTATTTGTATTCTTATACAGGCGAAGATTTGCCAATCGATTCACATGAAGAGGGGATTAAACAATTGGAACAATTTGGCTTCAATGTCTCCCAAACCTATAGAAAGTGTAACAACATTGAGGAGGTTTTTGCCTTTATTAATGAATGGGAAAAAAAGAAATTGACTTTGCCTTTGGATATTGACGGTATAGTAATAAAAGTAAATAGCATTCCTCAACAACAGCAATTAGGATTTACAGCTAAAAGCCCCCGTTGGGCCATATCTTATAAATATAAAGCAGAAAGTTCTACTACTGTGTTAAAAGAAATCACCTACCAGGTAGGGAGAACAGGTGCGGTGACACCTGTTGCCAACTTAGAACCTGTACAGTTGGCAGGTACCACTGTAAAGAGGGCCTCCTTACATAATGCCAACGAAATTTCCAGATTAGATTTACGTTTGGGAGATACTGTGCATGTAGAAAAAGGGGGCGAGATAATTCCCAAAGTTACTGCAGTAGATTTAACTCAAAGGAAAACAGGCAGCCAGGCTGTAAATTATATTACAACCTGCCCGGAATGTGGTACGGCTTTAATAAGAACTGAAGGTGAAGTTGTACATTATTGCCCTAATACAAAAGGCTGCCCTCCGCAGATTAAAGGCACAATTGCTCATTATGCCCAAAGAAAAGCGGCTGATATAGATTCAATTGGTGAAAAAACCATTGATTTGCTTTATGAAAAGAATTTAGTAAGAAACATTGCTGATTTATATGACCTGAGCTATGAGGATGTTTATGAGTTAGAAGGATTTAAAGAAACCAGCACCAATAATTTACTTCAAGGGATTGAGGAATCAAAAAAAATACCGTTTGAAAATATCTTATTTGGACTGGGGATTCGTTTTGTTGGCAAGACAGTGGCAGAGAAATTAGCTGCTCATTTTAAAAATATTGATACTTTAGCTTCTGCTAAATTTGAAGAGCTGGTTGAAGTTCCTGAAATAGGCGAGCGGATAGCTAAAAGCGTGGTAGAGTATTTTCAGGATGAGGATCACGTTCTTCTAATCCAACGCCTAAAGGATGC
>JBEPWY010000186.1:0-7190 GCA_041642185.1 Marivirga sp. | reverse complement strand
CGTGTCTTACATCACGTGGAAAAGTGCCTCCCTCAAATACTGCAGGTTCGTTCATATCGTTCCAAACGCCAGCCACGCCATCCTGTACCAGTCCTTCAAATAAACCTGCCCACCATTTTCGGGCTTCAGGATTAGTAAAATCAGGAAAATGACAGGGGCCCGGCCAAACACTGCCCTTCAAACGAGCACCGTCCATTCTGGTACAAAAATAATCATGGTGTACACCTTGCTGGAAAACTGAATAAAGCGGATCTATTTTTATCCCAGGATCAATAATTACAATAGTTTTAAAGCCATTTTTCTTTAAGTCTGCTATCATTTTATGAGGATCCGGGAAGCGCTCGTTGTCCCATGTAAAGCACCTGTAGCCATCCATATAATCAATGTCCAAATGGATAACATCACATGGTATTTTCTTATCTCTGAATGTTTTTGCCAGTTCTCTTACAGTAGCTTCAGGATAGTAGCTCCATTTACTTTGATGGTATCCCAAAGCCCAACGAGGCGGCATAGGAGATTTCCCTGTAAGCTCAGTATATTGAATTACAACATCTTCTAATTGAGGGCCATATATGAAATAATACCGCATTTCTCCGCCCTGTGCCCAAAAGCTTAGTGCTTCTTTTCTTTCGCTTCCAAAATCAAAATAGGAGCGGAATGAATTGTCGAGAAATATACCGTATCCTTCACCATGGTTTAAACCCAGAAAAAATGGGATGTTTTTATAAATAGGATCGGTATCATTACCATAACCATAACAATCGGTGCCCCAAAGTTCCTTTCTGGTTCCGTTTAAGTTAAGGCTACCTGTTTTATCGCCCAGTCCATAATAACTGTTTTTTTTATCTGATTTAATGGTGGAAATCACTACGTGGCCGCCAAATCTTCTTTCTTCTTTCCAGTGGTACCCTTTTTCGTCCTCCATCAGAACTTTGCCGGATAAATCGCAAATTTTGATTTTGCTATCACTTTTATTGATGAAGCAAAGTAATTTAGAGGTAGTGATTAATAAATTTTTATCTCCGCTTTTAAAAGTATAAGAAGTTTCCTTCGTTTCAAATTCCGGATCAATTGCATAAGAAAAATCGTCTTCAAAATAACCGTCATTGGAATACCGGAATTTTAAGATAGTATCGCTGATGATACTTACTTCTAATGTAGAAAACTCAGAATAAATTTTAACATTATGTTTTTTTGGTTTCCAGCTGATTATCTCCCCCGGATAAAACTCCTCTTCTTTTTCTTCCTGAAATTTCTCTATATAATTACCTTCAAAATCCTTTTCTGTTTCTTGAGCTATTTTATTTTCTTCTTCCATTTAAGCAATAATTTAAATCTCAAAGTATTTCCTTTTACTTGAAATATTTTACAAATTAACCACTTATTGTATTTAATACACTAAGTTATTGGTTAATTCTTTTTGATAATTAATTCTTTTTTATTCTTAGTTTGGTTATTCTTATCTAAATCATTTTTATTTTAAAATTTATAAATGATTTATCCTTTAATACGTATGTGAGATTATATGTTAATCATTATAATAAAAAGAGTTATTTAATTTGTAATAAAATATGAACGAACCACTTGATACCAAAAACCATATACTGACAGAAATAGCATGGGAAGTATGCAACCAAGTAGGAGGGATATACACAGTGATACGTTCCAAGGCACCGGTAATGGTGAAAAAATGGGATGAAAATTATTTTTTAATGGGGCCTTTTATGCAAAAAGAGGCCTCAACTGATTTTGAAGAATCTGAGCTGGATCATCCGGTAGTTAATGAGGCCCTTAAAATCTGCAGGGAGAAGGGGCTTGATATTAAATCTGGTTACTGGCTAGTTTCCGGTAGACCACAAACCTTACTTTTTAATCATAAGGCGGTTATGCAAGAGTTGGGTAATATCAAATATCATTACTGGCAAAATCATTCGATAGACTTTAAAAATCATGATCCTTTAATGGATGAGGTTTTGGCTTTTGGATATATGGCACATATTTTTCTATCTGAATTGACCAGAGCTGCCTTAAATCAAAAAATGAAGCCATTGGCCCATTTTCATGAATGGATGGCAGGTAGTGCTCTTCCTAATTTAAGGAGAGATCAGGTTCCGTTGCAAACCATATTCACCACTCACGCAACATTATTAGGTCGTTATTTGGCCATGAACGATCCGCATTTTTATGATCATTTGCCATTTCTTGACTGGAATAAAGAAGCAGCTCATTTTAATATAGAAGCTAATGTAAAGCTGGAGAGAGCTTGCGTTCACGGTGCACATGTATTTACCACGGTAAGTGAGGTAACTGGTAAAGAATGTTTTCATTTGCTGGGCAGAAATCCTGATTTGATTCTGCCAAACGGTTTAAACATTGAGCGTTTCTCCGTGTTACATGAAGTACAGAATCTTCATCATGATTATAAAGAATTGCTGGAGCAGTTTGTAATGGGCCATTTCTTCCAAAGTTATTCTTTCGACCTAAACCAAACCATGTATTTCTTTACATCAGGCAGGTTTGAGTTTTCGAACAAGGGGTATGATCTTACTTTAGAAGCACTTGCGCGTTTAAATTACAGGTTGAAAGAAGCTAATTCTTCTTTAACGGTGGTTATGTTTTTTATTACCAAACAACCTGTTCAATCTATCAATGCTGATGTGTTAAATGCACGAGCCATGTTGGATAAGATCAACAATAATTGCAATGCTATCGTTGAACAGATAAAAACACGCTTGTACAGACAGGCTGCAGCAAGCAAAGGAGATCATAAGTTACCAAACCTGAACGAGATGGTGGATGATTACTGGAGATTACGTCACAGGCGGACTATTCAATCCTGGAAATCAAATGGATTGCCAGCTGTAGTGACCCATAATTTGGTTGATGATGAAACAGATCCGGTATTGAATTTTCTGAGATCAGCAGATTTGATCAACAAAAAAGAAGATAATGTGAAAATAGTTTATCATCCGGAATTTATTTCATCCACTAACCCGCTGTTTGGGATGGAATATGATGATTTTGTAAGGGCTTGCCATTTAGGTATTTTCCCTAGCTATTATGAGCCATGGGGTTATACACCTATAGAATGCCTGGCGAGTGGAGTAGCGGCTGTTACTTCAGATTTATCGGGCTTTGGCGATTATTTGAAAAATGTCCCTATAGCGGATGAAGAACATGGGCTTTATTTGGTAAAGAGAGCTGAAAAGAACTTTGATGAATCGGCTGAAGACCTTACTGAAATAATGTGGCGGTTTATACAAGTAAGCAGCAGGGGAAGGATAGATATGAGAAATAAATCGGAGGATCTTTCAGAGGCATTTGACTGGAAAAACCTTTATTCATCATATGAAAAAAGCTATAAAATGGCCTTAAAGACTCTATTTTGAAATTTAAAACTATTAATTTATTTGAATGATGAACCAGGAATTAAACGAAGAAATTCAACAGGAAGGCAAAGATGTCGAGGTTATTAAGTCACAATTGGAACGCTTTGAAACGGGATTTCCTTATTTGCCAATAGAAAAACCTGCTACTGTAGGCGATGGGATAATACGGTTAAGCGATGCTGGTCTGACACAATTTATATCTTTTTTTGAAGAGCGATCCAACGATTATGAAATTTGTAAATTTGTACCGGCAAGTGGTGCTGCAAGTCGCATGTTCAAAAATTTATTTGTCTTTTTGGAAGAAGATGAATCAACTGCCGAGACTGATGAGTTTCTTGAAAAATTCTTTACCAACATCCATAAATTTGCTTTTGCATCTGCTTTGGATAAAGCTCTTTCTGCAAAAGGCAATAATCTTGATGAATCTTTAAAAAATAAGGAGTACCACAGGATAGTAAAATTTTTATTAACAGAAGAGGGTTTAAATTACGGTAATCTTCCGAAAGGGTTAATCTATTTCCATAATTATGGTGATTTTGCCAAAACATCGATAGCAGAACATTTTACAGAGGCCGAAAATTATGCTATTGGTGAGGAGGGTAAAGCGAAATTACATTTCACCGTTTCTCCCGAGCACCAACAAGCGTTTGAGGAACATGTGGAGCATTTGAACAAAGGCTTTTCTGAATATGATGTTTCTTTTTCACAACAGAAACCTGAAACAGATACTATAGCAGTTACACCGGACAATGAGCCTTTTATTGAAAAGGATGGAAGTATTTTATTCAGGCCTGCAGGCCATGGTGCTTTGTTGGAAAATTTAAATGAATTGGATGCTAATATCGTTTTTATTAAAAATATTGATAATGTGGTGCCGGATCATCTCAAACAGGAAACCATTCGCTATAAGAAAGCTTTAGGTGGATTGCTAATGAGCGTGCAGCTTAAAATATTCTCCTACCTAAACCAGTTAGAGCGCAGTATCAGTGAACTGGAACTAATGGAGGTTGAAAATTTTGCAAGGAAAGAATTGTTCCTAGTTTTAAAATCAGACTATGATGAGTTGGAGTTCGCTGAAAAAGTAGGTTATATGGAATACCTTTTACACAGACCTATTAGAGTTTGTGGAATGGTGCCTAATACAGGAGAGCCTGGAGGTGGCCCATTCTGGGTAAAGGAAGATGACGGTTCCTTGACCTTACAAATTGCTGAAACCTCGCAAATTGATCCTACAGATACACAAGCAATGGAAGCCTTGCGTTCTGCCACTCACTTTAATCCTGTAGACATAGTTTGTGGATTAAAAGATTTACATGGCAGAAAGTTTGATTTATTAAAATATCGTGATCCAGAAACAGGATTTATTACCGAAAAAACAAAAGATGGAAAAGCACTTAAAGCGCTTGAACTCCCTGGTTTATGGAATGGTGCCATGTCAAATTGGATCACCCTCTTTGTGGAGGTGCCACTATCTACTTTTAATCCGGTTAAAACAGTTAATGACTTACTTAGAAAAGAGCATCAGGGAGGTTAATCCATTGATTTTCTAAAGTGTTAATGGGGAAATGTTGTTCTTTCGTTTGAATAAGATCAATGTTTCCCCAATTTTTTATATATTAATTAAATTGTTCTCTTTCTTCCGGGCTTAAATTTAAACGATCCTCCAATTTAACTATTGATGGCTTTTCTTTCAAAAAAATGAAAATTATTAATACGATCAATCCTAAGTTATATATAGATCCTGTTAAATAACTTACTACTACAGCAAATAAAGCGATACCTTCATAAAGTGCCATTTTTGCGATATGGGCAGAGGAATAAGCGGCCATTTTTTTTCTCAAATTAGGGTTACTACCCACTGAATTTCTATAGATGGTGTTAAATAAAGTACCTGAAATTAAGAAAACTATCAAAAGAAGTACAGAGGGGGCTAATTGTAAAAATTTCATTTCTCCTTCCACTTCACTGGAAGTACCCATATTATTCCATAGAACAAAAAGGGATGCAAAAACAGGGAAGGCAAGCAAACTGAAATGAATAATCTTAAGTGAATGTAAATGATTTTTCGGGTTATTAGTTTCCATATTATATTTTACGATAGCATGTTACATAAAGGTTTTTTCTGAAAATATTCTTCTTCACTTTATTTTAACAACAAAATAAAAAAAAAACTACCTAAATGTTTTATAATTAATGGAGATATTTAGATATTTGTCTAAATAACTAAATAATGAATTCAATTTTTAAAGCACTTAATGATGAAACAAGGCGAAAAATTGTCGAGATGTTAAAGAAGCGCGCGATGAATGCCGGTGAAATAGCAGATAAATTCAATATGTCCAAGCCAAGTATTTCACATCATCTGGACATACTCAAAAGAGCGGATTTAATTATTAGTGAGAAGAAAGGGCAGTTTATTGAATACTCATTGAACACAAGCATAATAGAAGATTTACTTAGCTGGGTACTAACCCTAAAAAAGGAAAAATGACAATATTCACAATTAAAAGAGAATGGCCGTTAATTCTAATTGTTTTGCTACCATTTGTTTATTTGGCTTTTATATGGAATGAACTTCCTGCTTCAGTTCCTGTTCATTGGAAGCTGAATGGTGAAGTGAACAGATACGGTAATAAACAGGAGTTGATTTTAATACCTGTTTTACTTTCACTTCTTACTTATGTGATCTTATTAGTTGTGCCTAAAATAGATCCTAAGAATAGAATTGATAAAATGGGCAATAAATACCATCAGTTAAAATTCATATTAGTTTTATTAATGTCGTTCCTATCCATATACATAATTTATATGGCCAGTAATGAATCTGCTCCAGATTTAGATAATATTCTTCTAATATTAGGCGTACTCTATATTGTTTTTGGTAATTATTTTCAAACAGTTAAGCCTAATTACTTTATTGGCATCAGAATACCATGGACACTTGAGAATGAAACTGTTTGGCACGAGACCCATAAGCTGGGAGGAAAACTATGGTTTATAGGAGGCTTATTAATTGTAGCGACAATTCTATTGTTCCCCAAAGATATCTCATTAGTAATTTTCATAGTGATTACAGTCATTATTATTCTCATACCAGTTGTTTATTCTTATAATAAATTTAAAAACCTTGCCGAATGAAAATATCAATTGTTATAGCAATCCTGATTGTCTTTTTAAAAGTAAATCATCTTTCCGCCCAAACAGACACAACTTTTACTGAATATGAAACATATTTAAAGACTCAGTCCGGAGAAATTTTCGGGAAATTGACTATACCTGAAAATGCTCAAAAAGTACCTGTGGCTTTGATTATTGCGGGTTCCGGCCCTACAGATAGAGACGGAAATAACCCCATGATGAAAAATGATGCTTTAAAAAAGCTTGCACACCAGCTAGCCTTAAATAATATCGCCAGCCTGCGATTCGATAAAAGAGGTATTGCAGCAAGTAAAGAGGCAATGACAAGTGAAGCAGATTTACGCTTCGAAAATTATGTAGAAGATGTAAAGGCATGGATTAATCAATTAAAGCAGGATGAGAGGTTTTCTAAGGTAGTCATCATCGGGCATAGTGAAGGTTCCTTGATTGGTATGCTGGCTGCGGAAGCTGCCGATCAGTATGTATCAATAGCCGGCGTAGGCAGATCGGCAGATTTAATTTTAAAGGAGCAGTTAAGAGAACAAACACAAGCGGTAAAGGATATGACTTTTCCCATTATCGATAGCTTAAAAAGCGGAAAAACTGTATATGATGTAAATCCTATGCTATACTCTCTTTTCAGGCCTGATGTACAGCCTTATT
>JBEPWY010000185.1:0-7219 GCA_041642185.1 Marivirga sp. | reverse complement strand
TATACACCGGTAAGGAACTCACAAAAACAGAAATAAAACAACTACAGAAGTTTACTGATAGTATTTTAATTAAAGGTGCTTCATCCCCGGAGCTTCTTCTGGATGAGGTTTCGCTCTTTTTACATAGTGATGAAAGTAAACTTTCTTCCCGGCAAAAAAAGATAATGGCAGATTTGCACAACCCCAAGCATCTTCTCAAAGAAAAAAAGGTACTGTTGGTTGATGACGACGGGCGCAATTCCTATGCTCTTTCCAAAGCTCTATATGACTCGGGAATGAAAGTTATAATAGCAGATAATGGAAAAATGGCCATTGAAAAGTTAGAGGAAGAAAAGGATATTGACATCGTGTTAATGGATGTAATGATGCCGGTCATGGACGGATATAAGGCTACCACCAAGATTAGACAAAATCCTAAATTTAAGAATTTGCCCATCATTTCTCTAACCGCCAAGGCGATGCCTGAGGACAAAGCAAAATGTCTTGAAGCCGGTGCGAATGATTACCTTACCAAACCGGTGAATATTGATAAGTTATTGAATATTGTACAGCTATGGTTGCACCAGTAAATTATTAGAGAGTAGCCAGGATTGGTTAAATGATCTAAGCTCTCCTACTCTACTGCTGTAATTACACTTTGGTCTCAAGTTAAAAAAGCCCTGTATCTTTTGTGCAGGGCTTTTATTATTAGAAAATGTGGACCATGAAAAAAGCCTGATACTTGAAGTATCAGGCTCAATTTTAGTCGGGGTGGCAGAACTTTAAAAAACTCTGAAACCACCAGTATTTATAAGGTTTTTCGAAGATCCAATTTCTTGAACTCACGATTAACGCGCAATAAAAATAGAACGTATCGGTGCAGTTTGATACTCTGTACTGGATAAAGATACAAATTATTGGTTTATGGAATATACTATTGTAGGGTAGGATGATTACATTTTTAAAATTAAAACATATGGTCTCAGGAAAAAATGTTAGCACCCAGGTAAAAGCTTGCAAAAATGATGAACTGATGCACAAGCGAGGCTATTTACTTATGCGATGTTTACAGACCTTCCCGTAAGATTCTTATGTTTTCGTTATTACTGACTGCGGCTAAAGAGAAAAGACCTTCATTATATCTTTTTTTTTTGATGAATGATGAGAGAAAAGAGTAAAACCAGTAATAATAAGGGTTTTGGCTGTCATCATTTTTTCATCAAAAATCAATGATGCTGAAAATTGATATTATTTGGATGATTAGGATATAAAAAAGACCATTAAAAACAAAAAACTAATTCTGTCTGACTGGGCATTTAAAACTTTAATCGGTTTTAAATAACCGATGCTGCTTAGAGTTCAAGAAAAAAAAGTATATGATTTTACCCACGTGGAGTATAATTCAAGATGTGTGCCTGTGGGCACAAAAATGATTGCTCCCGGTGGTCGCAAGAAAAAAACGAGAGGTTTAAGCGACAAGTTATTAAGGTATTATTAAATAAGTCTTAGTTTAAAGCATTATAAAAAGCAAACGTAGCGAAGCGAAGTGCTGCAAGCCCCAGATCTACTAGAACTAATACTATTTTGCGAGGCCGAATTTTCATTTACAGTAAATTTCACGGAAAAATGTGCCTGTTTTCTAGGGCTCCCAAAGTTTTTCACGGAATCTACAGTAACCTATTCAAACTTAACTTTTGTAACTCGCTGATAATGAAGGGGAATCAAATATGTAACATCGCGCAGCGTGTTACCCTCTTGCTATTCCCCCTTAGTTTTAGAAACACATTTATACATAAAATATTTATATCCGTAAAAAAGGCTACAAAAATTAAATGTAGCCCTGTTATTAGATATTAAAAGTTAATATACTTAATGTGCCACAATTATTTTATAAACTTCCACTTCATCTCTAACTTGAATTTTTAAAAAATATAGACCAACTTTCAAATTGGAAACCTCCATCCTGGTGATGGCGGCCCGGGCTTGGAGCGGAACTGTTTTTACGAGGTTGCCACTAAAATCGTATAATTTTCCCTGCCGGGTCTGTTCTGAATATGTCCCACCTTGTGGCGATGCATTGTTTTCCCTCTTGGAAACATCTTCAATAAAAACTTCCTCTGATGCGGGATTGGGATACACAGCATAAGTTTCAAAACCCATCCCGGTACAATTCTCTGCCGTTACATACATGGCACCCCTGCTAGTGCCACAGTCGTTTGTTGTAAACAACTCTACAAGATAAAAACCAGCCTGGGTAGCGGTAAAATAAACTGATGCTGGTGCATTTGTATAGGTAAACTCACTTTGTCCATCTATTTGCAAATAGGGGGAGGAAGAAACCAGACGGTAAGTTTCTGCTCCTTCTGAGGCAGGTAAGATGTAGGGGTCTGTCATAAATTGATTGGTACATATTGTTGGGGCCTGAGGCAAATTGGCATTCGGCAAGCCTATGTAAACTTGTTTGGTAGATACAGCACCTGTTACACTCGTAGCCGTTATACTTCCTTCTCCCCTGCTTGTAGAATATTTTGGTTTTACTGTAACAGAATAAGGGGTGTTATTTTCTATTATTAAATTTGAAGAAACTGACCAATTTGAAATGCTGCCTGCACAGGCATCAAAAGCATATGTTGTCTGATCACAAATTAATTCAGGTCCACTTAAGTTTTCCAGACTTGGTTCAACGGTTGGTTCCCTTTGAATACCATTAATTTCATCTTTAATAAAATCAGCCGCCATAGAACCTATAAATATATGTTTCTGATTCACATCAGGAGCAAAATAAGTATCAAAGGGAGTTTCCATAGAACAGGTAAGATCGCGTGCATTTAAATTTTCGTATAAATAGGGATCACCTATAAAATCGAGACCACTTTTGGATGGTATAAAGGAAAAGTTAGGATCGGTCAAGGTTACATTTACATTCAAAAATACGTCCCTGATAAAATGCTGTAAAGTAGACCCACTGGTGTTACCGAAAATATTATTAAAATCACCTTCAAAAAATTTATTTGTTAAATTATCAACATCATAATAACCTCCTGGAGAATTTTCCAAGCTTCCTAATGAGCTTATTGAGGATACAGAACGTTCCCTTTTAAAAATTGTGATTTTAAAAAGAGGAAATCGTAAATAAAACCTAGAATAAAGATCCTTAATTGTATTTCCAGGTACCGGAGAATAGTTTAATTTCATATCTGCCTTTAATATACCTAATATGGCCCTCCCTTTTGCATTTACATATTCCTGACCAAATCCATTAATTGGACTTCCATCAAGAGTTCCATTTATAACACTTATATTACGGCTATTTTCAGGATAACCCATCTGGTTCAATTCGGTAAAAATTTGGTTGTGGAAGTAGGGTGTTCCGGCAGGTGAAACGGAATTTGAGCTTATATGATGTTTCAAAAGTTGTTTTGCTGCCGGGGACTCAAGAAGATCTAATGGACCTTTTACAAATCCTAAGGTTACATCATTTATTAACTCGGCTACATCCTGAATGCCTTTAGGAATCACCGCACCCTGGTGCGGGCTGTCTATTGAAACAAATAAGTCTACATTATGATCAATATTTTGCTCTTCCATATATCTTAAAGCGTATCGGGCAACTACACCACCCATGCTGAACCCCACTACCTCGATAGGATGATTTCCTGTTTTACAACTGTTTAGTTTTTCCAGTAAAGTCACAAGTACCATGGCATTTCTCTCAATATAATCTGAACCTCCATTAATTACTGTTGGATACAGAGAATTTCCAGAATTAAAATAAACTTGTTTCATTAAGTTTAAAGGTACAATGTCGAAGTCATTGTACTGCCTTAGATTCAAAGCTAATGATTGTTTATTAAAATCATTATAAATACCTATTATGTCATTTCCGTTATCTGTCCCCTCACCTGGATCAAAACCATCTACCACAACTATTAACTTATCTATAGCATTGCCACCCTGAAAAATTTCATATTCCCCTTTCCCAAAATAAGCCTGGGTTTCATCATAGCCCTGAAAACCTCGACTGGCATAAAATTCACCCTGGTTGGCCAGGCAGTCTCCAGTGGAAAAATTCTGTATTTTTTGGCTAATGGTAGTTGCGCTAATTTCCTCAACAATTTCAAAACGAGCCCGATTTATTCGTGTGACATTGTTCGATAAGGTGATCTTAAAATCTATATAATACACCCCATAATCTGGGAAAGTAGGGGTAATCACCGAACTTAAATTTTCCCAACCGTTTCCTAAATTGAAGTTCACTTCCAATTTGGTAATATTATTTTGAGCGGCTTGCCGTGTCACTTCCAAATAGAAACCGGGAGATAAGGAATTAGTAAGCATTTTTAAAGGACTGGCCAGTACAGCTGTATGGGAGAGGTACGGAAGTCTTTGGCGGTTAGAAACATCTACCAATAAAGAGTCACCTTGAAAAACGGTAAAATCGAGCAGGTTATCCTGAAAGGAAAGTTCATCGATAGTATTATAATCAATATTAATCACCCCAACAGGAACTTCCCAATGGGGCTTACTTGCCAGGCCATCAATTATAGTAGAAGCCGGTTGCCACCTTCCGGTAATCGGCCGTTTGTAGTTCTCCAAAAGCATTAAAAAAATGGAATGCAGACGTGGTATCGATAGTAGTATTGGTAAACCTTCCCACATCAGCGGCGGGAAACACACGTTCATATAAAACACTGGTAGGAACTTGTGATTTATCCAAATGCTGAAAGTAATAATCTACCTGTGTGGTAAAATCCTGGTTTTGTGCCTGTGTGTTGAAACTATTTATAAAAATGAGAAATAGGAAATAGTAGAAGTGTTTCATTGTTCGGGTTTATTTAAGGTATTACGGTTAATATTAAATTTACCATCGGTAAGAATAGCCGAATTGTTTGGATTTTCAGGATCAGTTAAGGTAATTTTTTCAAATTCGCCAATGATGATGCTATCCCCCTCTATTTGAGTAATCTTTATAAAATCCTCAGTTGATGATAGTCCTGATGCAAAAGCTACACCTGTAGTAGAGCCAGTCCCATCACTAATTGAAACAGAAGTCTGGTCGTCACTCTCCAGATAATAAACCAAGTCCCCATCTGATTTCCCTACTGCATAGCTCCCAGTTTCGTTTACTTTAAATATATATATATATATATATATATTACGTTTGGAACTATTACTAAAAACCAGAAGCCATGTATTATCAAAGACATCGGCTGTGATTCCGTAATTTGTTGTTGCAAATTTTCTAACATCTTCTGTTATAAAACGCGTACCATCTAATTTGGCTATAAAAGAATTTTCCCCGCTGGTGGGTAGAGGATCTTCTGCAGAGCAGGATTGCAATATTATTGAGATGAGAAACAAGAAAATTTTTGTTAGTGGTTTCATAAATGGAAGGATTAAGGTTATAAGGATTTTTTAAAAAATTTCGGTGATATTAAAAACTTTGGATACTTAAAATTTTATTAAATATAATTTAAATATTAAGATTTTATGTTAAAAATAAGAGTTATGTCAACTTTCGTTTCTGGTTCACTGGCTGATTTAAGTTATAATAGGCTTATAAAAATGGTATATATTGAACATTTCACTATTTACTTTTTTTAAATAAAGTACACAGAAAGATAACTTCTTTATGGTGTTTTAATAACAAAAAACCATACATTAATTACGGTTTTTAAAGTTTTATTATAGAGGAATTAAAAAGACAAAATGTTGTTTACTTCAAAGGAGATAATACAAAAAAATAGTATAGTTTTGGGAGGAATTATATCATTCTAAAAGTTACCCATTCGGTTACCTGGAGGAAATACAATTGAAAGAAGTATTGCATTTACTGGTATTACGGGAGTGGCAAATTAACCCTGCCACCATTACTTCTAATTATTCAGCTTTTCCCTCAAATTATCCATATCATCTGCTATTTTAGAATCAATAACTCGGGCATAGATCTGAGTAGTAGAGATTTTGTGATGTCCAAGTAGCTTGGATACGGTTTCAATTGGAACTCCATTGGCCAAAGTTACCGTGGTAGCAAATGTATGCCTTGCAGTATGGAAGCTTAGCTTCTTTTTGATTTTTAAATCTTTAGCTATTTCCTTTAGATACTGATTGGTTTTCTGGTTGGAATACACTGGTAACAGTTTTTCTGTTCCGTCAATCTTGGGATGATCATTATAGCAATCCAGGATCCGCTCTGCTTCCTCCAGTAAGGGAATACGAACAGCTGTATTGGTTTTACTCCTGCGCATATAGATCCATTTCTTTCCGTCAACCCCAATTTGCAGATGATTTTTATTTAAGACCTTAACATCGCCATAAGCCAGGCCGGTGTAGCAGGCAAACACAAAAATATCCCTGTTAATAGTTAAAACAGGTTTTTCGAATTCCTGGTTTCTAATTTTTTCAAGTTCTGGTTTAGATAAATAAACCATATCCACCTGATCAAAGCGGAGTTTAAATCTTTGGGTAGGGTTCTTCTCAATCCAATTCAAATGTTCAGCTAATCGCATCAGCTTTTTAAACCGCTCCATATGCTTCATAACCCCATTATTTTGAAGGCTGGGCAAAAGGCGAAGATAACTTTCGAATCCTAAGGTAAACTGGTAATCAAGCTGCTTTAAATAGATATCTGACATATGATGCTCGGCTTTTAAATAATCCTTCAGGTAATTTTCAGTAGTGGCGTAATTTTTCATTGTTCCATACTTTAATGAACCGGACGTTCGATTGTGATATTCCACAAGTTGGGTTAAAGTATGATGCTTCTGATCGGTTCCTAAAAACCTGATTTTGATAAGATGAGCGGTGATAACCTGATCCTGTTTTAGAAGATTATCATAAGCTTTGTAAAGTAAAGTTTTAGTTTCATCAATCTTTTTATTGATGTGCTGGCTTTCCATACTTGTTCCCAGCATTTTTCCGGCAGATTGATTCCACCTCGTTAGAGGTATAGTTCGCTTCAGGCTAATTTCCAGGGATTGGCTATTAACGGTAATCCTGACATAAAGAAGGGCTAGTTCAGGTTGTTTTTTCTTTTTCCGGGCGAAAAAAGAAATAGAAAAGGTTTGACTGGTACGCATTGTTTAATGTATTAAATGAAACAATTATTAAGGGTACGAAGTCAAACTAACCAATACGCACTATGAAATAGTGGCGAACTAAAAATACGAAAAATAAGCTCACGAAAAATTCACATTTTCACGTGAGCTCACCAAAAACTCACGTTAAATTTAACATTAAT
>JBEPWY010000184.1:0-7270 GCA_041642185.1 Marivirga sp. | reverse complement strand
CGACGCTCTTCCGATCTATGTTGCCTTTTGGAAAGGTGTTCAAGTGAAGGAATAAAAAAAGGCTGTCAATTTTGACAGCCTTTAGGTTAAAAGAAAAATTTACATTATTGGCCGAAGCTCCTCCTGAAGTTTCAATGCTTTTTCGTTCATATCATATGCCCTTAATATTTGAATGGTCTGGCTAAGCATAGCAAAGCTTATTTGTCTTTCCCTGCTCATATAATGGACGTCGTTATTGTTTAAGTATTCAAATAATTCCAGATTTTGACTCCATATTTCATCAATGAGCATATTAGCTTTCTCTTTCTGGCCAGCCATTAAATAAACCTGAATAAATTCCAATGAAGTAATATCTAAAGGAACTGCTTCTTCAGAAATCTTATCTCTTATGAAATCAATGATCTCTATAGCCCTTGCGTTTTCACCATTTTCGGCAAATACTTTAGCTAATGCGGCATATACTGATCGGTGGTTTAAGAAGAAATTTCTATAATTTTCATTATAGTAAACGTCAGGATCATCTGTATTGGTGAAGCTAAATTTATTAATAAGGTTATCATACATTACTTCTTTATTAACAAATTCTGAATTAACATCATTTCTTTTAAGAGGAAGTAATCTATATGTTAAGCCTTCTTGAATAACATATTCCTTCAGGTTCATGTTAATGCCGTTCAAAGAAGTTGTGTTAAAATAGATTGGTCTCTCCCAATTATTCTCGTTCATGATATCCAATATCATGAGATCCTTCTTTTCTAAACCATTTCCTTTTATGCTCCAGGTCATTCTGTCTACCAATAAAGATTCTTTATCTTCAGGAATAATACCAAGACTTTTTACCTTCTCTGTATCTACTTTCATACTTAAAGTTCGGGAAGGAATCATATTGTATTTACCCACAGACGTAGGTATTTGTAATCCAGGATTATTGTTTCTGACTAATTCCATATATCTTTCCACGGGTATGGCTCCTGAAATTCCAGCACTTTCAACATATGGCAAATAATCATTTAAGCCACCTTGTTGCACCTGGTCTCTGCTCAAACTCATAGGCAGTGATTCCGATTCATAGGTGTTTTGCCTCATTTGATTAATATACCAGTCGGTATTGAAATAACTCAATACAATCACTCGTACATCAGTCCTGTATCCTTCTACCTCTTGTACAAACCAGAGAGGGAATGTGTCATTATCTCCACCAGTAAAAAGAATGGCATTTGGAGCACAAGAAGCCAAATAATTTCTTGCGGCATCTACTGAGAAATACCTATCTGAACGATTGTGATCGTCCCATCCTTCAGCTGCCATAATTCCGGGTACTACTAAACATAATACTCCAGCTGCAGCACCGGCTAATTTAGGGTTTTTGATTGCTTTTTCTATTATAGAGGCAATTGCCAACACCCCAAATCCGATCCAGAATGCAAAGGCATAATAAGAACCGGCATAAATATAATCTCTTTCACGTGGTTCGGTAGCTGGCGAATTAAGATAAAGAATAAGAGCTACACCTGTTAGGATAAACAATAAACCTATTACACTAAAGCTTTTACCATCTTTCTTATAATGATAAATAAGTCCTAAAACTCCCAATAAAAAAGGAAGCATCCAGAAATTATTCCTTGCTTTGTTCTCTTTCATGGTCTCAGGTAGTTCTGAACTGTCCTGAAACATAGTTTGCCATCCTGCTCCTTCAATATCACTTTCACGGCCGGCGAAATTCCACATCAGGTAGCGGAAATACATATGGCCTAGCTGATATCTTACTAAAAATGTAATATTATCAACAAAATTCGGTTCCTCATTGGGTCTCATTCCTGTCCATCTCCTGTATTCTTCAGCATGCCCGGGCGCGCCGCTGTACATACGTGGTAAAATGGTAGTTTTGTTAGGGTCGTGTTTTGTCTCTATTTTATAATCTGTGATTTCATATTTGTCTTCTCCTTTTGAATAGATCGGAGCCCCTTTTTCCTGTGATACAACTTTAGCATCAAAATACTGACCATGTAGAAGAGGCCGCGAGCCGTACTGATCTCTGTTCAAATAAGATAAAAGAGTCATTACGTTTTCCGGATCGTTCTGATCAATCGGGGGATCGTATGAAGAGCGAATTGGTACAATAAAATAAGAAGAATAACCTATTAGTATAAAAGAAAAAGCTAATAGGAAAGTATGTAAGGTGACTTTATTGTTTTTCATGGCATACCAGATGCCATAAACAAAGCCTCCAATTAAGATGAGACCGAAGATTATTGCTCCAAAACCAAAAGGAAGACCAATAACATTAATAAAGAATATTTCAAATTTTCCGGCTAAAGCAGGAACACCTAAAATGATAACTCTCCAGATAAGTATAAGAATACCACCGCTAATTAAAAGAGTAGAAAGTACTCCTTTTAAAGTAACTTTATCATATTTTTTAAAGTAATAGATTAACCCTAAAGCAGGTAAAGCCACAATGTTCAATAAATGGACACCTATTGAAATACCAATTATATAACCTATTAAAACCAGCCATCTGTTCGCCTCTGCTTCATCGGAAATAACATCCCATTTTAACATGGCCCAAACTACTAAAGCAGTAAGGAAAGATGACATAGCGTAAACTTCGGCTTCCACTGCTGACCACCAAAAGGAATCTGAAAAAGTAAAGGCTAAACTACCAATAATACCGGCGGAAATAATTTTTATAGTCTGTGCTGTATTGGCTTCTCCAACCTTTATTTTTAATATTTTATGAGCAACTAAATTAATGGACCAGAACAAAAACAGTATTGTAAAACCACTGCTAAGCGCTGAAACTAAATTAACGGCAAATCCTACAGATTCCACATCACTAGAGGCGAACATAGAAAACATTCTGCCTATTAAGAGGAACATAGGAGCACCTGCAGGGTGAGGCACTTGTAATTTATAGGCACTGGCAATAAACTCTGCACAATCCCAAAAACTTGCTACTGGCTCTATGGTAAGTATATAAACTGCGGAGGCAATAAGGAAAATAAGCCATCCTGTTATGTTGTTGATTCTTTGGTAAGAAGTCATATTTACTTAAAATTATTTTATGTAGGGGCGAAAATAAGAAAAATAGTGGTTTCGGGCATTACAACGTCAGGATTTATTGAGAATTACTACAAAAGCCAATAATTTTAAATTTGTTTCTGTCTTTAATTCATGCTGTTAGGCTATTCTGTGAAAGATATCTTTGTCGTATGAGGCAAATGAAGAAAATGAACTTAAATTTGTATTCTCAAAAATAATTCATGCGTTATTTTTTTACTATAGCATATAAAGGAACTCATTATCATGGTTGGCAAAAGCAGCCAAATGCAATTACTGTACAGCAGAAAGTGGAAGAAGTGTTATCTACTATTTTGAATAAAACTACTGAAATAACAGCTAGTGGCAGAACGGATAGTGGAGTACATGCTAGCGGTCAGGTTTTTCATCTGGATTTGAAGGAAGATATTAAGATAGATCAGTTCTTATTTAATGCCAACAAAATGTTACCTAAGGACGTTGCCTTGTTGGATGCTCAAGCTGTAAAAGAAGAAGTTCATGCGCGTTTTGAGGCCGAAAGTCGTTCCTATCAGTATAAAATTGTCAACTATAAGGATCCATTTGCGGAGGATTTGGCTTATTTTTTTAAAAAGCCTTTATCTGTTGAGAAAATGAACGAAGCAGCTAAGGCGCTATTTGATTTTAGTGACTTCGAAAGCTTTAGTAAAGTGAAAACTGATGTTTTTACCTTTAATTGTAAGATATTTAAGGCAGAATGGGAACAACTTGATAACGGATTGGTTTTCCACATTAGTGCCAATAGGTTTTTGCGCGGAATGGTGAGAGCAATAGTGGGCACATTATTAGATGTAGGGCAGGGAAATAAAAGTGTGGAAGATTTCAGAAACATCATTATCAAAAAGAATAGAAAAGCAGCTGGAAGGGCAGTTCCTGCAAATGGGTTGTTTTTGACAGAAGTAAAATATCCTGAGACAATATATTTATAAAAATTTAAGGTGAAGAAAGAAGATATAAAAAGCGGTAATATTATTGATACAAATGTGTTAAAGCGTTTGTATCAATTTGTAAAGCCGTATAAGGGAAGGTTTTATTTCCTTGTTTTCCTTACTCTTGCCTTAGCAATTTTGGCTCCTGCGAGGCCTTTTGTAATTCAAAAAGCAATAGATCAGCCTATTGCTCAAAATGATTTCCAGGGGCTTGCCTGGATGACGATCATACTTGTTGGTTTATTAATAATGCAGGCAATAGTACAATATGGCCACACTTATATTTCAGGTTGGCTCGGTCAATATATAATAAGAGACATCAGGCTAAAGCTTTACCGCCATCTGTTAGGCTTAAGGTTGAAATTTTTTGATAAAACACCTATCGGCAGATTGGTTACCAGGAATGTATCTGATGTGGAAACTTTATCTGAAGTATTTAGTCAGGGAATTGCAGGCATGATCGGTGATATTTTGCAGATATTGTTTATTCTCATTATGATGTTTGTAATGAGTTGGAAGTTAACTTTGGTTTCCTTAGCCACTCTTCCCCTACTCTTTTTGAGTACTTACATCTTTAAAGAAAAAGTAAAAGTTGCTTTTAATGAGGTGAGAAATGCTGTCTCCAATTTAAATTCATTTGTTCAGGAGCATGTAACCGGAATGGCCATTGTTCAGATATTTACTGCAGAAAAAAGAGAGCATGAAGCGTTTAAAAAAATTAACGAAGAGCATAAAAAAGCCAATATACGCTCAGTTCTTTACTATTCCATTTATTTTCCAGTAGCGGAAGTTATTCAGGCTACCGGTATAGGGTTATTAGTATGGTATGGTTCAATGGGTGTAATTAATCAGGTAGAGAGTGGGATAACACTTGGAATGTTAATTGCCTTCATTCTCTACATTCAAATGTTTTTCAGGCCAATCAGATTAATTGCAGATAGATTCAACACTTTGCAAATGGGTATTGTGAGCTCATCGCGTATCCTAAATTTGCTGGACAATAAGGAACATATTCCTAATAACGGATCGCACAAACCTGCTAAAGTACAGGGCGATGTTTCATTTAAAAATGTTCATTTTGCCTATAATGAGGATGAAAAAGTGCTTAAAGACATTTCCTTTGAAGTAAAACAGGGCGAAACCGTAGCGCTTGTAGGAGCAACGGGTGCAGGTAAATCTTCTGTTATCAACTTACTTAGCCGTTTTTACGATATTCAGACAGGCAGTATTACTTTGGATGGCGTGGATATTAAAGATTATGACCTTGATCATTTAAGATCCAATATTGGAGTAGTAATGCAAGATGTCTTTCTTTTCTCTGATACCATCTTATATAATATCACATTGGGAAATTCCGACATCAGCTTAAAACAGGTTAAGGATGCTGCTGAAATGGTAGGGGCGAAGAGTTTTATTGAAAAGTTACCGGGCTCCTATAATTACAATGTAATGGAAAGAGGAGCTACTTTATCTGTTGGTCAGCGTCAACTGATATCTTTCGTTCGAGCTATGGTTTACAACCCCAAAATTATTGTATTAGATGAAGCTACTTCTTCAGTAGATACTGAAACTGAGGGAATGATACAATCCGCCATAGATAAAATGATGAGAGGCCGCACCAGTATAGTTATTGCCCACAGGCTTTCTACAATTAAAAAAGCCGATAAAATTATGGTGTTAGATAAAGGAGAGATAAAAGAGATAGGAACCCATGATGAGCTATTGGCAAAAGGAGGATATTATACCCAGCTTCATAACATGCAATACAAAGAGGTTGTAAGATAATCCCCATTGCTTATTTGCAAACGCTTTTCTATATACTTTCAAGTATCAGAATTCATCTAAATTTATTTAACCATTGCTACCCACCTAATATTTAGGGATAGACTATATTATTTTTATATTTACCAGTTAAAATTAGTAGGTATGAATATTTTCAAGAAACTAACTTCTTTAGGTGTTAAAGAAGATATGGGTGATGACATTAAGATGAAGGTTACTTTGGGTAATATTCTCAATTTTGCACTTATCGTATTAATTCTTATATATTCAGTAATATCTGCTTTTGTTCTACCTGAATTATTGAAGTATTGTTTAATTGGGCTGGGATTATACTTTCTGAATTTATTAGTTGCAGCCATGGGCTTACATGTGCTAGCACGATTTCTTATAGCCACCTTGCCAGCCATTGTTGTAGCTATGTTACACGCCGCTATACTACAATCAAATGAAGCACCATTAAAAGAGATTTATACATTTCAACTTGTAGTTGTATTAGTTCCATTTACAGTATTTGATTTCAGGAGAGTGCAATATTGGCTGCCTGCATTCATTATAGCGGTTTTACCTATTATTTACATTGATTATTTGAACAGTTATTTTGATGTTGTGCTTGAAAGTATAGCCTTTCAAGTGTCTTGGGTTAGAAATACTGTATTGTTCGGCTCCATATTTACAGGTGCATTTTTAATAGTTTTCCTTCAGCGACTTAATCAAAAACAATTTAACAAGGTTTCATTATTGGTTAAGAATGTTGAGGAGGAAAATAAAAGAGCTTTGGAAAAGGAAGAGGAACTGAAAAAATCTCTTTCTAAACTTGAAAAATCTCAAGAGGAAGAAAAGAAAAGAGTATGGGCCACAACAGGTTTAGCCGAAATTGGCGGTCTGCTTCGTGGGGAGAATGACCTTCAGGTATTGACGGATAAGATTGTTTCTTATATGGTAAAATATTTAGAGGCCAATCAGGGAGCTTTATTTTTATTGGAAGATGAAAACCCTGATGACCTACACCTTTCCATGAAAGCGGCTTATGCCTTTAACAGACAAAAGCACCTTAAAAAAAGAGTCGATTTGGGGGAGGGTTTGATCGGGCAATGTTATCTTGAAAAAGATTATATTTATTTGACTGATGTGCCTGATAATTATATCAATATTACCAGTGGTTTGGGAGATGCCAATCCAAAATCAATATTAATCACCCCGATGATTGTGAATGAGGAGGTATATGGAATATTTGAAATCGCCTCTTTTAAAGAAATACCTCAATATCAAATTGATTTTATGATGGAGCTTGGTGAAAATATTGCAATGACACTTAATAGCTTTAAGATCAATGAAAAAACCAAGCGTTTATTAGGTGAAATGCAGGAACAGTCTGAGCAGTTGCGATCACAGGAAGAAGAAATGCGCCAGAATATGGAAGAATTGCAGGCTACTCAGGAACAGCAGGAGAGACAAGAACAAGAATTGAGGCAAAAATTGGA
>JBEPWY010000183.1:0-7273 GCA_041642185.1 Marivirga sp. | reverse complement strand
GTTGATGAGCCGATAAATCTTGTTTTAAAAATCCGGAACAACAATAGAATAAACAATGCCAGACTAATTGGCATGATTAACTTTGAAGACGATAGTCGTGTTGGATTGTTTTTCACTGAAGAGTTTAATATACCAGTTGATAAAACTGAGTTTGATTTAGTCGTAAAAATCAATAATCATAATTTAGCTCAAGGCAGGTATTATTTTGATTTTAACATACAATATTACGGAATTATTGTTTGGCATAACAATTGACCTATTGCAACTCCCCAAAAAATAATTAAGTAAAGACAATAAAACGCCATTTTGGCGCATCAGATATATAAAAGAACAATATGGATTCAATGTTTAAAGATGCTCAATTTTTTTCAGAAGTAAGTGATGACGAAACAGGCGAATTAATACAACTGATTTCTACGGATGAAGAGAATAGCATGAAAGAAGAGGAGCTGCCCGACAGCTTGCCCATACTACCTATCAGAAATACTGTATTGTTCCCTGGAGTAGTAATTCCTATTACGGTTGGAAGGCAAAAATCTATTAAGCTAGTTAAAAAAGCTTATAAAGGTGATCGTATTATAGGAGTAGTGGCCCAGTCCAACAATAAAGTGGAAGATCCGGGTAAGGATGATATTTATAAAATAGGTACTGTAGCCCGTATTCTTAAAATGATTGTATTACCCGATGGTAATACCACTATCATTATTCAGGGAAAGCAAAAATTTGAAGTGAAAGAAGTATTGCAGGAAGATCCATTCCTGATTGCCTCTTATAAGGAGCTAAAAGATCAGGAATTAAATGCTTCTCAAAAATCAAATAAAGCAGTAATACAATCTTTAAAAGATGCTGCCAGCAAAATCTTAAAATTAAATCCTGAGATTCCACAGGAGGCACAGGTAGCCCTCGACAATATAGAAAACCCAACTTTTCTGACACATTTTCTTTCTTCCAATATTAATGCGGAAGTTAAAGACAAGCAGAATTTACTGGAGAAAATAGATGCTAAGGAAAGAGCAACTATGCTTTTACAGTTTATGCTGAAGGATATTCAGATGCTGGAACTGAAGCAGGAAATTCACAAAAAAGTACATACCGATATCGATCAGCAGCAAAGGGACTATTTCTTAAGGCAGCAGATCAGGGTATTGCAGGATGAATTAGGGCAGGATAGCCCCGATCAGGAAATTGATAACCTGAGAATGAGGGGCGAAAAGAAAAAATGGCCTGAAAATGTTAAAAAGCATTTTGAAAAAGAACTTGATAAAATCAGTAGGTTAAACCCTCAATCTGCAGAGTATCCTGTATCCATGAATTATGCCGAATTTATGGTGGACCTGCCATGGGGAGAAATGACAGATGATAATTTTGACCTGAAGCGTGCCAGAAAAATATTGGATAAGGATCATTTTGGATTAGATAAAGTAAAGGATAGAATTATTGAGTATCTGGCTGTACTAAAGCTGAAGAAAGATATGAAAGCGCCAATACTTTGTTTATATGGTCCTCCGGGAGTGGGTAAAACCTCTTTAGGACGATCAGTAGCTGAATCTTTAGGTAGAAAATATGTGCGTATGTCATTAGGTGGCGTACATGATGAAGCTGAAATCCGTGGACACAGAAAAACCTATGTTGGTGCTATGCCCGGCAAGGTAGTTCAAAACATGAAAAAATCAGGCAGTGGCAATCCTGTGTTTATACTGGACGAAATAGATAAAGTAAGTTCCGATTACAGAGGAGACCCGTCATCAGCCTTGCTGGAAGTGCTTGATCCTGAGCAAAACGAGACTTTTCAGGATAATTACCTTGAAACAGAATATGATCTTTCTAAAGTACTTTTTATCGCTACAGCCAATTCATTGGACACCATTCATCCTGCCTTAAGAGACAGAATGGAAGTGATAGAGGTGACAGGTTATACTTTGGAAGAGAAAGTAGAAATTGCTAAGAAGCATCTTGTACCGAAACAAAAGAAAGACCACGGTTTAAAAGCCAAAGATATGGTTTTCAGTAAAAAAGCCCTGGCTAAAATTATTGAAGATTATACAAGGGAATCCGGTGTTCGTGGCCTTGAAAGAAGAATCGGTAAAATGGTCCGAAATGTAGCCAAATCCATTGCGATGGAAGAGGAATATAACGGAAAAATTGAGGAAGAGGATGTAGTAAGGGTGCTTGGCGCTGAAGTATTTGAAAAAGAAATTTATACCGATAATAATACTGCCGGTGTGGTAACAGGACTAGCCTGGACCCAAGTTGGCGGTGAAATATTGTTTATCGAATCAAGCCTGAGTAGAGGAAAAGGTAAATTGACTCTATCCGGTCAGCTGGGTGATGTAATGAAGGAATCGGCCGTAACAGCTCTCTCCTACTTAAAATCACATGCTGATGAGCTGGGCATTCATTACAAAACTTTTGATAACTACGATCTGCACGTTCACGTACCAGCAGGTGCTGTTCCTAAAGACGGCCCATCGGCCGGTATAGCAATGATTACATCACTGGCTTCTATTTTCACCCAAAGAAAGGTGAAAAGCAAACTAGCCATGACAGGGGAAATCACACTGAGAGGAAAGGTATTGCCAATTGGCGGATTGAAGGAAAAAATTCTTGCCGCCAGAAGAGCAGGCATTAAAGATGTAATACTTTGTGATAGAAACAGAAAAGACATTGAGGAAATTGATGCTCATTATCTGAAAGATTTAAATATCCACTTCGTTGATAAAATAAGTGAAGTGTTGGAAATAGCTTTGCTGGATGAAAAAATCACAAACCCGATCAAATTTGTGACGGCTACAGAGCAGCAAAGTTCTGAAGTGACTGTATGACAGCCCGAAAATTCATAGGGCTACTGTTTCCGTTAATTGTAATGCAATATAATGTTGCAGCTCAGATTGGCGGTAAAAGGTCTTTTGAATTTTTGGAAGTGCCTAATCATGCCCGAGTGGCAGGATTGGGCACTGTAAATGTCAGCTCCAATGCAGGAGATGTGAATATGGTATGGCAAAATCCTGCTTTGCTAAGAGCAGAAATGGATGGTCAGTTTTCATTTACCTTCTCCCCTTACCTGGCAGGAATTTATAATTACAACGCCAGCTATGCTAAGGAGATTGAAAAAGCCGGCATGTTTAGCGTAGGCGTTTTTTATGTGGATTACGGAGATTTTGAAGGTTTTGATAATACCGGAGCCTCCACAGAAGAGTTCAGCGCCAATGACTTTAGCATACAGTTGAGCCATAGCCGCACACAAGGCGTATTCCAATATGGAGCCAATTTGAAATTTGCAGGCTCACAAATCAGCGGATATAATCAATCTGCGTTACTGATGGATTTGGGAGGAGCATTTTTACATCCTGAAAAAGACCTTAGTGTAGGTATGGTGATTAAAAATGTTGGCTTTTATACTCAAAAACTGGATGGAGAAGACAGACCTTTGCCTTATGATGTGCAGTTGGGAGCTACTTTTAAGCCTGAATTTATGCCTTTCAGATTTTCATTAACAGCTAACAGGTTTTATCAGTATGATTTAAGCTATTACGATAACACGCAGCTGAACAATGACGGCAACAATGTATTTATTGATGAGAATGCCGGAGAGCCTGGAAATTTCACTAAAATATTTCAGCATTTCACTATAGGAACGGAAGTAATTTTAGGCAAAAGCATTAATCTGAGGGCGGGGTACAACCATCTGATCAGGCAATCTCTTAAAGGTGAGCAAACAGCAGGAGGTGGCGGATTCACCTTTGGCTTCTTATTTCATACTAAAAAGATAAACCTAGCTTATTCAAATGCGATATACCAAATAGGTGGCAACTCACATTTCATCACATTGGGTACAAACTTTAACCACATTTTAAAAAAGAAATCATAATGAACAGTAAAAGCTTTCTTACACCAAAAGAAATTGTAGCGGAATTAGATAAATATATTATCGGTCAAAATGATGCCAAAAGAAATGTGGCCATCGCCTTGAGAAACCGCTGGAGAAGAATGAATACCCCTGAAGATATTCAAGATGAGATAGTGCCTAACAATATTTTAATGATAGGCGCTACCGGGGTAGGTAAAACAGAGATAGCCAGAAGACTGGCCAAAATTGCAGATGCACCTTTCACCAAAGTGGAAGCCTCTAAATTTACCGAAGTGGGTTATGTTGGCCGCGATGTTGAAAGCATGGTGCGTGACCTTGTGGAGCAATCAGTTAACATGGTAAAAGCCTCCAAAAAAGAAGAAGTAAAAGAAAAAGCTTCACAGGCAGTGGAAGACATTATTTTGGATTCACTTATTCCGCCAATGAGAAATGCGCAGAAGCCAATGAATGTTACTTCAGACACGAACGCGGCCCCTCAGGATGATTACGAGCTAAACCAGAAAACCCGTGAGCGTTTCAGAGAGAAATTGCGTAATGGCGAAATGGAAGACCGTAAAATTGATATCAATGTTAAAGCACCAGCCGGAAACGGAATGGGTGTAGTAGGTGGTGGTATGATGGATGAAACGTCCATGATCAACATACAAGATATGTTGAGCAATATGATGCCTAAGAAGAACAAACGTAGAAAAGTTACTATTGCAGAGGCACGTAAATTATTGTTGGAAGAGGAAGTTTCTAAACTCATCGATATGGATGAAGTAAAGGAAGAAGCCATTTACAAAGCGCAAAATACAGGTATGATCTTTATTGATGAGATCGATAAAATCGCTAAAAGCGGATCCAACTCCAGTGGTGGCGATGTAAGCCGTGAAGGTGTGCAAAGGGATTTATTACCCATTGTGGAAGGTAGTGCGGTTAGCACCAAATATGGTCTTATCCATACCGATCACGTGCTATTTATCGCTGCAGGTGCATTCCATGTAAGCAAACCATCTGATTTAATACCGGAATTGCAGGGTCGTTTCCCAATCAGAGTGGAGCTTGATAGTTTAACAAAAGAAGACTTCCTGCAGATTTTGAAAGCGCCTAAAAATGCATTGACCAAGCAATACATTGCTTTATTAAAATCGGAAGAAGTAGAATTGGAATTCAATGAGGATTCATTGGAGGAATTAGCTAATATGGCTTTCCAGATCAATTCTGAAGTAGAGAATATCGGAGCCAGAAGGTTAAATACTGTAATGAGTAAGTTACTGAACGAACTGCTATTTGATGTGCCGGATAAAATCGGGCCTAATGCCAAAATAGTGGTAACTAAGGAAATGGTGACTGAAAGATTAGCCAGCCTGATCAAGAATAAGGATTTGAGCCATTATATATTGTAAATTCGGAGAGAGTAAAGCACAATGATTCCATGTTCGGTGGCGCTCCGACCATCTCATTCAAAGCTATCTTTTCTGCTTCCGGTTGGTGAGCCACCGACCGGGGGCTAGTTTTTAGAGCTTAGATAACCAATCCTCAAAAGAAACAGATAGTTTCTAGTTATATAGTAGCAAAAAGATTAGAAAAAATATATACGTGAAAAAGAATACACCCTAAAGGATAAGGAATAAAAACCCTTACTTTAACAATTTTCTAAACCTTGAAATAAACTCAATATGAAGACTCTCTTTTTTATCACCGGAAGCAGCAAAGGCATTGGAAAAGGATTAGCAGAGCGCGCTCTGCAGGATGAAGACGCTAGGGTTGTTGGGTTAAGCCGTACCCATAGTATAGAGCATGAGCGCTATAAAGCTATCAGTATTGACTTATCTGAGCTGTCCAAATTAGAGGAAGAAGCAGAGGATATTTTCAGAACAAATGAGGAATTTGAAAGGATTGTGTTGATAAATAATGCAGGTACATTGGGAGATGTAAAGCATATGGGCAATATCGACTACTCATCTATTTCGCATTTGTTCAATCTTAATGTATCCGCACCTATTATGTTAATGAATGCCTTTATGAAAGTCTATAAAGATTTTAAAGGAGAAAAAACAATCATTAATGTAAGTTCCGGCGCAGGAAAAAGCGCTGTGGATGGCTGGTCAGGATATTGCGCTTCCAAAGCAGCCTTGGACATGGCCACCGAAGTAGCCGCCAAAGAAAATAAAATGGACAATGGAGGTTTCAGGATTCATGCCATCGCCCCTGGTGTAGTGGACACAGAAATGCAAACCCAAATCAGGTCGATTGATAAAAATGATTTCAGCGGAGTAGATAAATTTATAAGTCTCAAGGAAGATCAGCAGCTTAGTTCTGAGGAAGAAGTCGCGGAAAAATACTTTAGCATTTTAAATAATCCGGAAAAGTTTACGGACGTGATATTGGATGTGCGGAATGTATAAGTTATCTTTTTCTTTAGCTCATCTATGAAAATCTACATTAAAAATATGGTTTGCGATCGCTGTGTAATGGTGGTTCAATCAGAACTGGAAAAAATGGATTTGAATCCATTGTCAGTAAGTTTAGGTGCTGTTGAATTTTCAGAAGAACTGGATAAAGCCAAAATTGCCCAAATTAGAGAAGTGCTTAAACCTATTGGTTTTGAGTTGATCGACAGTAAGAAAAGCCAGTTGATAGAGCAGGTGAAAACCGAAATCATTCAGCTGGTCCACCAGGAAAACAACCAACTAAAGAACAACCTATCGGATTACCTGAGCAATCAGCTGCAGCAGGATTATGACCATTTAAGGCATTTATTTTCAGAAGTGGAAGGCACAACCATTGAAAAATTCTATATCAACCAGAAAATAGAAAAGGTAAAAGAACTACTGGTTTACGATGAACTGAACCTGAACGAAATCACTTATAGGTTAAATTATTCCAGCGTAGCACATTTAAGTACACAGTTTAAAAAAATTACAGGCTTCACCCCTACTCATTTTAAAAAAATCAGGGAAAACAAGCGTATTTCTATAGATAGGTTGTAGTCCCTTCCAAAAGGGGAATTGAATATAAAAGTATTTCAACCTGCGGTTAAAATGGTCAGATTCCGACCTACGATGACCAGGGTAATCGCTAGTGGGGAGTGGGCTAACAATTATCCTTAGTCATCCTTAACAAAGCTTTTCAGCATAAGATTAGTATTAATACGTATTTAAACTAATACCTATAGTATTAGAACGTCATCCTCGCGCAGGCGGGGATCCATTCATTTCATTTCAACCAAAGGTTGAAATATCAAGTTTCCATCAGTTTATTAACTTAAACCTTACCAATTATTATAACATTGATAGAATTTGCAAGTATCGTAAATGAAACTCCGTTTCATTTCAACAGATCCCCACCTGCGTGGGGATGACGACCAATATTATTATGAATTAAAATGAATTGCTATTAAATAGAGACTATTAGGCGGTT
>JBEPWY010000182.1:0-7295 GCA_041642185.1 Marivirga sp. | reverse complement strand
TAAATTATAGTTATTACCTGGTTCGATTTTTATAAAATGCCGTCCCCGCTGTGGCGGGGCAGGCTATGCCGGAAAATTAAGACTTACTTTTCCAAGAGTCTTAATTTATCCTGCCTGTGCCGCTTAGCGGTATATCTCTTTTTGAATTATTAATGAGATCACGGATAATTTTCTTTTTTTTTAAAATGTAAAAAGAAAATTCCGAGATGAACTGTGATAAAAGTCAAGTAAATTTTTAAAATCGAACTCAGGTTTAAAATTTATCACCTAAAAGAACCCTAATTTATTTTTATCATATGAAATCAACATATTTTTAGTTTGTCTGTAGTGATCCAGCATCATTTTGTGGTTTTCTCTACCAAAACCGGACTTCTTATAGCCTCCAAACGGAGCATGTGCAGGATAAGCATGGTAGCAATTCACCCAAACACGACCAGCTTTTACAGCTCTTGGCACCTGGTATAATTCATGTGCGTCACGACTCCATAATCCGGCACCCAGTCCGTACATGGTATCGTTGGCAATTTCAATGGCTTCTTCCACTGTTTTAAAAGTAGTTACTGATGTAACAGGTCCGAAAATCTCTTCCTGGAACACCCTCATTTTATTATGGCCTTTGAAAATAGTAGGCTCAATATAGTATCCGTTTTCAAGTCCTGAATTCAAATCAGCCTTTTTACCACCACAAAGTACTTCCGCACCTTCCTGCTTGCCAATATCCAGATAAGATAAAATTTTCTCGAACTGATCATTTGAAGCCTGCGCTCCCATCATGGTGTCTTCCGCTAAAGGGTGTCCCATTTTAATGGCTTTGGTACGCTCTACCACTCTTTCTAAAAATTCATCTGCTATATCTTCATGCACCAAAATTCTTGAAGGGCAGGTACAAACTTCCCCTTGGTTCAAGGCAAACATTACCGCTCCTTCAATGCATTTATCGAGGAATTCATCATCTTTATCCATTACAGATTTCATAAAGATATTTGGAGATTTACCTCCCAATTCCATGGTGACAGGAATAAGATTTTCAGAAGCATATTGCATGATCAAACGTCCTGTGGTTGTTTCTCCTGTAAAAGCTACTTTTGCTATACGTGAAGAGGTGGCCAATGGCTTCCCTGCTTCTGGACCAAAACCCGTAACCACGTTTAATACACCTGCAGGTACTACATCTTTAATTAGCTCCATCAATACCATTAAACTGGTTGGAGTTTGCTCAGCAGGTTTCACCACTGTACAACAACCGGCTGCTAAAGCAGGAGCTATTTTCCATGTGGCCATTAAAAGCGGGAAATTCCAGGGGATAATCTGCCCTACCACACCTAATGGTTCCTGCAAATTGATACTTACAGTATGCTCATCGTGCTCGGAAATAGAGCTTTCGTCTGCCCTGATGGCTCCGGCAAAATACCTGAAGTGATCCACGCATAAAGGTAAATCAGCCGCCCGGGTTTCACGTAAGGCTTTACCATTATCTATAGTTTCCACCCTTGCCAGCATTTCCAGGTTTTCTTCTATGATGTCTGCTATTTTCAATAATACAGCAGATCTACCAGCGGCAGAAGTTTTTGACCAGGAAGGAAATGCTTTATGAGCGGCGTCGATGGCCTTTTCAACATCATCCTTTGTTCCACGGGCAGCTTGGGTAAATGCTTTTCCATCAATGGGGCTAATGTTATCAAAATATTCACCTTTAGCAGGCTTTACAAATTCACCACCGATAAAATGCTCGTACTGTGCCTTAAACTTTGGCTTATCGACTGTTTTGTGACTAGCTTCTAATGTTTCCATAGTTTTATTTTTATTTTTTTTATAATCACAATTTGCCATTTTATATATCAATTAATTTTATTATCCGTATGTAAGATTTTGTTATCCATCTAATTCTCAGAATATATCAAAATTTATTATATTGTAATATCAACTAAATGCTGCGAAATGAACCGATCTATTCTTCCACATACAATCTCCACCAATCCGGAAAAAGCCCTTTCCACCCTTGTTGAGAATAGAACTACCTATATCTATGACAGCTGTGAATTAAATGTTTTTGAAACCCATGAAAAGGCTGAAAATGTTAGTCTTTTATTTAATGATTTTGTTTTCACCTCTATGTTAAGAGGGAAAAAAGTAATGCACTTAAAGGGTAAAGAAGCTTTTGATTATATGCCCGGTGAATCGGTTATAGTGGGCCCTAATGAGTTGATGCAGATTGATTTCCCCGAAGCCAATACGGAATCGCCTACGCAATGTATCGCCCTGTCCATTTCTCAGCAATTGATTGACTATACGCTGGACTTAATGAATGAGAAGCACCCGAAAATTTTGGATAATGAAGCATGGGAAATAGATAATGGTATACACCATATCATTAATAATCAGGAGTTGATTGATACCGTCAATCGTATAATAAGGATTTCAAAATCAGAACAGACAACTGCTAAGGACCTTTATGTAGAATTGGCTATGAAAGAAATGATCATAAGACTAATGCAAACACAGGCCAGACAGGTTTTCACAACTTCTTATCGTCAATTAGCCAATCAGCATCCTTTAGCTTATGCCATCCAGATTATTAAAAGCAAAATCACCGAAAAAATAAATTTCGATAGGCTGGCTAGTGCTGCTTGTATGAGCAGGGCCACCTTCTTTAAAAAATTCAAGGAATCTTTCGGCTATACTCCTGCTCAGTATGTATTGAATGAAAGATTATCCCTGGCTAAAAAATGGCTTAAGAAAAGGGATTGTAATATCACCCAGGCTTGTTTTAATTCCGGCTTTGAAAATCTGTCGCATTTCACCAGTACTTTTAAAAAAGAAGTAGGAATGGCACCTAGCCAATTTAAAAAAATGCAATAGTTTTCTTACAATTATTAAGCCTTGCACTAAGGAAATGCTAGTTTTACTAAAAAATTATGCGCGTAATAGGAGAAATACCCAATAACGAATGTAAAATTACCCTCTTTCAGTGGAATGAAAAGTACCTGATAAAATTTGAGCTTGGTCTTTATGAGCAAACCTATAAAATTGACGAATACGAAGTAGAAGATGCCGAAGCAGTTAAAAAATTGATCACTGATGCATTTCTGAAAAAAGTGATGAATCGCTTTGACGCCATGCATTCCGATTGGGGAGAAATAATCAATAGTTAAAAGATTTACATAAAAGCCCCTCTTAATAGCTTCTACTAAACCACCCCATGAGCAATTCCACGAAACATTCTACCACTCATGGAGTTCAATTAAGGAACTTAAGGGAGCTGTATATTGAAAGATTTTGCCGAACTTATTACCACTATTGACCAGAGCAATAAAACCAATGACAAAGTAGCTGCACTTAAAAGCTATTTTTTAAAGGCCTCTGATGATGATAAAATATGGGTATTGGCACTTTTCACCCATCGCAGGCCAAAAAGAAAAGTTAATAGTACTTTACTTAAAGAATGGGTTACCCAATGGGCTTCCATACCAGAATGGCTGTTTCAGGAATCTTACCAGGTGGTGGGTGATTTGGCGGAAACTATTGCGCTTATTCTACCATTTGAAGAAACAAATGCTAACGTGGATAAATCACTCACCTACTATATTGATGAACTGATTGAAATCGGGAATTTAAGTAATGAAGGGAAAGAAAGCCGCCTTAGAACTATATATAACGAACTTAACAGACAGGAAAGATTTGTTTTTACCAAACTAATGACCGGCTCGTGGCGACTGGGCGTATCGCAAAATATAATTACCCGGGCAGTAAGTGAGGCTTTTGAGATAGATAGAACCATTATTGCACATCGTTTAATGGGCAACTGGTCGCCCCAAAACAGCAATTTTTCCGAACTGATATTGGAAGAAGGTAAAGACGATTTAATTTCCCGCCCCTACCCTTTCTTTTTAGCTCACCCGGTCACCGATGAGGAAGTGCAGGAATTAGGAAGACCGGAAGACTGGCAGGCAGAGTGGAAATGGGATGGCATCCGGGGACAAATTATCAAAAGAAACAATGAGGTTTTCATCTGGAGTCGTGGAGAGGAACTAATTACAGAAAAATTTCCTGAGCTGATGGAAATGGCTGCATATATCCCTAATGGAACTGTGTTGGATGGTGAAATTTTGCCATATCAAAATGGCGAACCCCTTCCTTTTGCGATTCTACAAACCAGAATCGGCAGAAAAAACCTCAGCAAAGCCTTATTAAAAAATACACCTGTTGTTTTTAAAGCTTATGATATCCTTGAGTATCAGTCGGAAGATATAAGAGCTGAAACATTGTCTATCAGAAATTTAAAACTTCAATCTATAGTAGAAAATGTTAACAATCCACGGTTGCAATTATCAGTGGCCGAAACTTTTACTCATTGGGAAGAGCTGGCAACAATAAGGAAAAAGGCGAGATTCCTGAAAACAGAAGGTTTTATGCTTAAAAGAGCAGAATCTCCTTATGATGTGGGCCGTAAAAGAGGCAATTGGTGGAAATGGAAAATAGACCCACTTACTATTGATGGAGTACTTATGTATGCACAAAAGGGACATGGCCGAAGAGCAGGTTTATATTCTGACTATACATTTGGAGTATGGAAAGGGGAAGAATTAATTCCCTTTGCAAAGGCTTATTCCGGCTTGACAGATTCAGAAATGAGAAAAGTAGATGCTTTTGTAAAGAAGAACACTAAAGAACGATTTGGACCAGTCAGAACCGTAACACCTCAATTAGTGTTTGAAATAGCTTTTGAAGGTATCCAGGAATCCAAAAGACACAAATCAGGCATAGCTTTACGCTTTCCTCGCATTAGCAAATGGAGAGAAGATAAAAAAATGGAAGCTGCCAATACTTTAACTGATTTACAGGAACTGCTCGAAAAGTATGGATAAGCGCATTAGTTTAGGGAAAGAATGGTTCAAGCAAAAAGGATGGAAAGCTTTCCCTTTTCAGATAGAAACATGGAACAGCTATTTATTAGGAAAATCCGGCTTACTTAATGCTCCCACAGGAAGTGGTAAAACTTACGCCCTGTGGATTGCATGCCTACTCTCTCATTATACTCAGCACAAAAAGCAGTTGCCCAAACCTGTAAAAGGTTTGAAATTCTTATGGATTTTACCCTTAAGGGCACTTAGTAAAGACATCCAATCGGCTATGCAAGCCTCAGTTGAGGATTTTGGATTAAACTGGAGCATAGAAACCCGCACAGGTGATACGTCTACCAAAGACAGGCTAAGACAAAAAAAGAGTCCACCCGATTGTCTGATCACCACTCCTGAAAGTCTGCACTTACTTTTAAGCCAAAAGAACAGTTCACAGTATTTTAAAAATCTGGAGGCGGTTATAGTAGATGAATGGCATGAATTATTAGGAAGCAAACGCGGAGTACAGGTAGAATTGGCCTTGGCTGTTTTAAAAGATATGACAGCTTCAAAACTAAGAATTTGGGCTATATCGGCTACCATAGGTAATTTAGAAGAAGCCCGTGATGTACTTTTGGGAAGTAATGCTGATGAAGGGGACTTTATAAAAGCAGAAATTGAAAAATCGATAAAGATTGAATCCATACTGCCCGATGAGGTAGAAAATTACCCATGGGCTGGTTATTTAGGTATTAAACTGATTGATAAGGTTTTACCGATAATCCACCAGAATAAAACCACTTTAGTTTTCACCAATACACGCTCACAAACAGAAATATGGTATCAGAAGTTATTGGAAAAGTCTCCTGATTTGGCTGGAGCGATAGCTATGCATCACGGCTCCTTAAACAATAACATTAGAATGTGGGTGGAAGAGGCCCTCCATTCAGGCATCATAAAAGTGGTAGTTTGTACTTCAAGTTTAGATTTGGGAGTAGATTTTAGACCGGTAGACACCATTATACAAGTGGGCAGTCCTAAAGGAATTTCCCGCTTTACACAAAGAGCAGGAAGAAGCGGGCACCGACCCGGAGAAGAAAGTAAGATTTATTTCCTTCCTACTCATTCATTGGAATTAATTGAAGGGGCAGCTCTAAGGCAGGCTATTACTGATAAAAATTTTGAAGCTCGAGTACCTGTCATAAAAGCCTTTGATGTGTTTCTCCAATTTATGATTACCCTGGCCGTTGGTGAAGGATTTAATCCGGAAAAGCTCTTCCAGCAAATAAAATCTACCTATTGCTTTCGAGATGTTACAGAAGAAGAATGGCAATGGATGCTGAACTTTATTAAGTTTGGAGGCAAAAGTTTGTCGGCGTACGATGAATACCATAAAGTAATTGAAGAAGAAGGTCTGCTTAAAGTGGTGAACAAAAAGATAGCCATGCGCCACAGATTATCAATCGGAACAATAGTGAGTGATCAGGTATTGAACATAAAATACATTAAAGGAGGCTATATTGGCACTATTGAAGAGTATTTTATAAGCAAATTAAAACCCGGAGATGTTTTCTGGTTTTCAGGCAGAAACCTGGAATATGTACGCTTGAAAGATATGACTGTACAGGTGAAATTGAGTAAGAAAAAAACTGGCTTAGTGCCTAAATGGATGGGCGGACGGATGCCTCTCTCTTCTCAACTTTCCTTTTTTATTCGCAAAAAGCTCGATGATTTTGCCAAAGGAATAGTAACTGATGCTGAACTGCAGAAAATAGAACCTCTGATGCGCAGGCAACAAGAATCCTCTATCATTCCTGCCTTGGATGAACTTCTAATAGAGACTGTGAGCTCAAAAGAAGGATTTCACATCTTTATTTTCCCATTTGAAGGGCGTTTTATTCATGAGGTATTAGCAAGTTTAATTGCTTACAGAATCAGTATTTCTCAACCTATATCATTTTCCATAGCCATGAATGATTATGGCTTTGAATTATTAACTGATGAAGTGATAGATATGGAAGAAGCACTTTCGTTGGATTTATTCTCGGCTGTTAACCTGCAGGAAGACATCACGAGTGGTCTAAACGAAACTGAAATGGCCAAAAGAAAATTTAGGGATATAGCTGCAATTTCCGGCATGATTTTTAAAGGTTTCCCTGGAAAGAATATAAAAGACAGACATTTGCAAGCCTCTTCTTCTATAATGTATGACGTGTTTACAGAGTATGAGCCAGAAAATTTACTTTTACAGCAAGCCCATAATGAAGTAATACAACAGCAATTGGAAAAAGAAAGGCTGAACTTAGCCATTGAAAGAATAAATAAACAGAAAATTGTGTTAAAAAGACTTACAAAACCCTCTCCATTCTCTTTCCCTATTTTAGTAGACCGTTTAAGAGAAAAATTCTCAACAGAAACTTTGGAAGAAAGAGTAGCAAAAATTCAAGCACAGCTAGA
>JBEPWY010000181.1:0-7295 GCA_041642185.1 Marivirga sp. | reverse complement strand
AAAGAAATCTATAAAAAGAGGAACTGCCAGGTTTATACTGTCTCCTAACACATAAGGATTGATATCGTCCTCATAATCAAGTTCTGATTGTGCCTGAGATATCAATGGCAACAGGCATAAAAAAAATAAAATTTTATATATTCTGTTCATCATCATTAGTCTTTTTGAGCCAATTTAATATCCAATATCTTTAGTTCCACCCTGCGGTTTTTACTTCGGTTCTCTTCGGAATCGTTAGGAAATACCGGCTTCGATTCACCATACCCTTTCCAAATAAGTCTTTCAGTATTAATATCACCCTGGCTGATATAATCCACCACACTTTTGGCGCGTTCATTAGATAATTCTATATTATATGCATCAGAGCCTAAATCATCTGTATGGGCAGAAATTTCTATTTTCATGCTGGGATAAACCTTCATCAATTTTGACACTCTGTCCAGCTCCTCAAAACTACTTTCAAAAAGCTTAGTGGAATTCGACTCAAAATAGATTTCTTTCAGTGTAAGATTCGCGTCTTTTATGAGTGGCTGTAGCTTCAACTCAACCCCTTTACTATTTTCTAACTCACCCGTAAGTCCATTTATAGTTTGTAAATCACCTTTCTCAGAAATACTTATTTCAGTAGAATTGAAAGCATATCCCCTGTCACTTGATGCTTCCACTAAATAGCGATCACCCACTCTTAAATTAATGGTCTGGTTTCCTGATATTACAATTTCCTCATTTCTGGTTTTGTTACGAATAATGAGCTGGGAAGAAGAAACCGAACCATTATTAATTAAATCTTTTACATTAATTGGGACCCCTACTTTTTCGGGAACCAATTCAATATCACGTTCATATTCTCTATAAAGGATTAGGCCTCTTAAATCAATTGAAAAGCTTTCTGATTTAAAATTATCGCTACTGATATCTATTGTATATGATTCACCTATTGGTAAATCCACAGTTGTTTCCCAATTTTTTCCTTCCGTATTAACAACATCTACCGTACGACCATTTAAATCTTTTACTGTTACCGAAGCTGGAAGTGGATCATATAATTCAATATCATATATATTTAAATTCATATGTGCAGTTGTGAATAAATCAATATTTTGCTCATACTCCTGATAGCTCTCTATATCTCTTAGGTCGTAATAGTTTAAGGCACTGCTGTAATCTTCTTTCTGTACTTCCAGGTTATATGCCCTTCCAGCCGATAACACGATGGAATAATATCCATCTGAGGGGTTATTGTTAAAACTGGTAATAGGCTCGGAGGTATTGGCATCTGTTATCCTAATACTGGCTGAAAGCCCTTCTTTTGAATCGGCATCCCTCACAAAACCCTGGATAGTAATATTTTGAAACTGCCGATATTCAGAAGGTATTTCCACACTGTAAATATCATTTTTCTTGGAAAAATACATAGTTTCTCCTGAAGCCGATATACAGGAAAACAAATCATTATCTGTAGTATTTACATATTGCAAAGGTACCGGAGAACTCCAGTCACCATCCGCATTCAATTGAGTTTGGTATAAATCAAAGCCTCCTATTCCTCCACTTCTGATGGATGCAAAGATTAATGTCCTGTTATCAGCCATTATTTTAGGAGCTTTTTCACATCCCAAATTCACCGGGTAAGGTAAAGCCACAGGGGTGGTCCATCCCGAATCAGTTTTATGAGCTCCGTATATTTCATAACAGAATTGTGTAACATCTTCTGGAGTATTTCTGGAGTTTCGGGCAAAATATAAAGTTTTACCATCTGTTGTAATGGTGGGAAATCCTTCAAAATCTCTGGTATTTATATCACTTCCTAAATTGATGGGGCTCGACCAACTATCTCCTATTCTTTCTGAATAGAAAAGATCTTCAGAACCATATCCGCTATCAAAGGAAGCATGGAAATAAATTCTGTTGCCATCATAACTAAAGTTAGGGCCACTGATTACATCAATAGAATCGCCATAACTATTGATACTATCTAAAGGATCCTCTTTTTGCCAATCATCTCCCTCTAATTTTGAGAGGTATAAATTCCAGTTACTATTTTTATTAGACTCAAATATAAGAGTCCTTCCATTTGCGCTTATAGTGGGTGCGTATTCTATAAATTCAGCAGTACTTAGTGAAGAAACTATGGTTTTTGGATAGAGAGAATCCAGGACTTGCTCTAAAGAGTCTACATCCTGAGAACTTGCTGAATAAGCTGTCAGAAAAATCATTCCTGCAATCAAAAAATATCTCATTGTTTTAATAATCATTATTTATTCTCCAATTATAGTAAATGCTGCCCAATAATATGGCTCAGGAAAATCTTCTTTTATTTTCATTTGCGCTAACCTGAATGCCTCAAATTTACCCTTACCTTCTGTCCAGTTTTTATAAAATTCTGTCATCAGCAATTGTGTTGTATAATCATTCACAGTCCATAAACTCATAATAATATTTTTAGCTCCTGCTATCTGAAATGCACGTTGTAAACCATATACGCCTTCACCATTTTTTACTTCTCCAAGGCCCGTTTCACAAGCCGATAGAATAACTAATTCAGTATTATCGAGGTTAAGACTCATTGTTTCATAAGCTGTTAACAAACCATCTTCTAATGAATTTTCATAGGGTAACTCACCACTTAAACCTATGCTGGCTCCTGCTAAAAGCAATCCCGAGCGAAGTAAAGGGTTTGAATTTTTTCTGTTTTCTAAATCAACTCCCTTAAGACTCTCATCTTCATCAAAAGCTTTGAAAAAACCATGTGTGGCAATATGCAGAATAGTTGGGCTATTCAATGAATCAATTACCATTTCTGTAGCGTTAATTCCTGTAAATTGCTTTACTCTCCAGTTTTTTTTAGTTGTTAATGCAGAAATAGCTTCAATTTCTACTTTGGTGCCTGGTAAAGGTGGTATTTCACCTTCAAACATGTGCATTAGCCCAATATTAGCACTATTAAAAGTGATATTAACAGATTTCTGCATTGAGAAATCAGGTGCGCCCAAAAGCACTAAATCAGGTAAGCCATTTTCTGTCGGCAATAAATCATTTGGTAAATTGTATTTAATTAAATCTCTTGCACTGGTGATAATTCGAATATTTTCCTTTTCCAGTAAGTATTCTCCTTTTTCTTCGCTATAGAGAGTATTAATATTTATTTTATTATATATACCATCAGGGCTGATGTACAGTTTGTCCAAACCCTCCGGAATTCCAACATCAACCCACTCCCATAGGTTTTCATAAGATATTTTATCTGGTAATTTATATTTGATAAGATTTTGGTAAGCATTGAAAAACTTCTTTTCAATCTGCCTGCCTGCCTGTAAAATAACTACTTCCGGCTCAGTGGATTGGTCGGTCACAATTAATCCTGCATAAATCACTGAATCGTTTTTTAAACTTTTCTTTACCCTTATAATTTCTACTACAGCAGTATTGCTAGCTAAATTTGCACGTACACTTTGCCAATTGATGGAATCAGCACTGAATCCTGCATTAAACAGGTCGGATTTTATACTCAGTTCTTTTTCCAGGGTATTAATTTCAGCTTCAATAGCACCAAGATCAATATTTTGAGCCTCTAGTTCTTCTAAGGTATAAGAATAAAATTGAATGGCTGATTCCTTTAGTGATTGCCACTCATTAAATTCGTTTATCAAAACCTTATTTCCACTGTTAATGATTTTACTGCGCATCTTTGTAGATGCATTTAAAAGCATTGCCTTTGTATTTAATTGCAGATTAAACAGTTCAGCCTTCAAACCTGGTATTTGATCTATATTTTCGAGTGCAAAATCTTTATAGGCTTCAAAAACAGGATTTACTTTAGCATAAAATGCGGCCTTTTCACTTTCGCTCATAGATGGAAAATACTCTTTAAACAGGAATAGATAACTATCAACTGCTTTTTGTAAGTATTGATAAGCTAACTCATTTTCATTTTGTGTCTGTTTTAATAATCCCCAGCCGTAAAGTGTGAAAACATAATCCGGATGAGACTCTCCTAAAATTTCCTTCCTTAATGTTAATACCTTTGAAAAGAGAGAGTCAGCTTTTTTTATATGTGCCGTTTGCTGATAAAGCACTGCCAGATTATATTGTGTACTGGCATAGGCTGGAGTCTCCTCGCCAAATACTTTTTCATCAATCAATAAAGATTTTAGGTAAAGCTGTTCGGCTTTTTCAAAATCTTCTTTGTTGAGGTAGAGAGAAGCTAAATTATGCAAAGTTGCAGCATATTTAGGGTGCTCCGTCCCATAAAGAATAGAATCAGAAGTCAAAGCTTTTTGCAATAGTGGCAGCGCTAGGTTCTGTCGACCACTTCTTTGGTAAATGGATGATAAATTTTCTATAGCCGTGACATATGAGGGATGTATCTCGCCATATCTTTGCTTGTAAATTTCAATGGCTGGTAATAAATATTGTTCTGCTTCGGTAAGATTACCAGTAGTTTGATAAAACAAGCTGATTCCCGACAATGCATCTGCGTATGCAGGATTATTTTTGCCATATATTTTTCCCGAAAGCAATAAAGCTTTCCGGAAGTATTGCTCAGATAGTGGATAATTGGCCAGCGAAAGTTGTATAAGTGCCCTTTTATTGTAAACATTTAACAAAATTGCGTGATCAGGTCCTTTAGATACCAAATAAGCCTCTTCTGCTAATTGAAATAATGAATCGGCCTTTTTATACCTGGACCTACTTTTAGCAAGAATACCAAGGTTTTCATAAAATCCGGAATTTAACTCATGCGAGGGAGCATATATTTCTGCATATATCTCTCCTGCATTTATAAAATACTCTTCCGCTTTTATATAATCACCTTTCTCCAGACTTAAATATCCAAGATTATTCAATGCATTTGCATATTCAGCTGTACGATTCCCTAATGTGGAAGCGATTAATGAAAGATTGTCAACAAAATAACTTTTAGCTTTTTCAAGCTCCACCTTATTCTGTGCCAATACCCCTAGGCTATTTATAATATTAATTTTTAATTCTGCCGGGAAATTGTTTTTACCCTCAAATTGAACGAGAGCTTTTTCAAGATATAAATAAGCAGAGTCATAGCCTGCGTTAGCTAAATAAATATCTCCAGTATTCTTGTAGGCTAAAGCTTTTTCCTCATGCTTTCCCGGTAGGTAATTAAGAATATTGCTTTCTATACTTTTCAGTAATAATAAGGCAGAATCAGCATTGTCCATTTGATTAAGCACTAATGCTTTTTGTGCAGAGATTCTCACTGAAGTTAATGAATCGGCCCTATTATCTATAGCAAGAGAATCGTTAGCCAGATTATATAAAGCTAATGCATTCGCATACTCACCATTATTAAAGGCTAATGCCGCTTGGTTAAGTCGACTTTTAATATCTGTACCCTCAGAAGCTAATAGTTTTTCTCCTTTACTTTTTTGCCCAGTTTTTTGATATAAAATACCAAGATTGTTTTGAGTACTATTATATAAATCTGTAGTTATTTCCTCCTCAATTTCCAACTGCTCCTGTAATCTTTCATATAGTGCTATTGCTTCTTTATTTTTATTTCTATCCTGGTATATTAATGCCCGCTGATAAGCAGAATTTTTCCAGATTGATGAATTCTGAAGATTATTATCCTCTGTTATCCCCAATACTTTATCAAAAAATTTAGCAGATTCATCTAATTTTTGCTGTTCGAATGATAGTGAAGCTATATAAAAAAGGGTATTCAGATATTGGTTACCTGCCTGTTCAATGTGAGAGCTTAAAATAGGAAGCGCTGCTTTAAAATTATCATAAGCAGCTTTATTCTGCTGCTGATAAAGTAAGCTTGCGTAATCAAATAAAGCCAAGCCATACTTGAGTGTATTCTTCTCTGAATCCTTCAGCAGTTGTATATAATCGTTAGAGAAAATGATGGCTTTCTCCAAATTGCCTAATTGCAAATGTATTTGAGAAGTGTTGTTGAGCACATTGGCATAGAATTGATTATCAACCTCAACAGATTTAATTAATTCAATCTGATCCTCAGCCATTTCTAAACCTTTTTCAAAATCCTGATTCTGGAAGGCTAATAACACACCATAATGCAGGGTATATACATAGGCTTCATGCTTTTCACCATAGGTTTCTACAGCTTGATTAAGTGCCTCTGAAAACAAACTATTTGCCTTTGTATAGTTTGCGGCATTATATGCTTGCTGTAAAGCAGCAAAAGATTGATCCCAGCCTTGTCCCTGAGCACTATTTCCCCAAAAGAAGAGAAACAGGATGCATTGAAAAAATTTTATCATTATTTAATCATTATAACACGCAAAGTTGTTAATAACATCATTAGCATAAAAACTTTTCATCGAAAAGTACTATAATTATTTAGTCTGTTAATTTTCCAGATTTAATGATTAATTTGCATTATAGAATTGACAATGGGAATGAAAACATTTTTCATCCTTATGTACTTCAATCTTCATCTGCTCAATATACAAATTCATTTCAAGCATTATTAAAAAATATTTATAATGAATAAATCCATGAGAAATACTTTAACTCTATTATTTTTAGTCTGCTGTTTGGTTCATTTAAACCCTGTGATGGCCCAAAATAAGCAGGTATTTAGCCGTGCCGACAGCTTAAAAGGAGGGCTAACTCCTGAGCGAACATGGTGGGACCTACATTATTACCATTTAGAAGTAGCTGTTGATATAAAGAATAAGTATCTGTCGGGAAAAAATGAAGTATACTATACTGTTTTAAACAACAACCAGCTTATGCAAATCGATTTGCAACAGCCTATGAAAATAGAGAAAGTAATACAGGGAGATAAAGAACTGGAATTTACGTCTGAAGGGGCTGCTCATTTTATTCAATTAATAGACGAGCAATCTGAAAATGAAAATAACAAACTCACAATTTATTTTTCCGGCATGCCTATTGAGGCTCAAAACCCACCCTGGGATGGAGGTTTTACCTGGAAAGAAGATAAAAATGAAAATCCTTTTGTGGCCAATAGCAACCAGGGAATTGGTGCAAGCGTGTGGTGGCCAACCAAAGAGCATCCTTATGACGAGCCTGATAGCATGCTAATTAGTGTGAATGTTCCAAAGCCATTGACTAATGTTTCAAATGGGCGTTTAAGAGATGTGGAGGAGTTTGAAAACACCAAAACTTATCATTGGTTTGTAAGCAATCCAATCAATAACTATGGTGTGAACATCAACATTGGAGATTATGTCAATTTTAAAGAAGTTTATAATGGCGAAAAAGGCCCGTTAGATTGTAGTTACTGGGTACTGAGTTATAACCTGGAGAAAGCTAAGAAGCAATAA
>JBEPWY010000180.1:0-7386 GCA_041642185.1 Marivirga sp. | reverse complement strand
CAAAAAACGAATGCATTTCAATCCAACAGAAATATCTTAATGTCTGATCAGGCAGAAATGGATACCAAGCCTCAGTTAGAGATTTGGGCTGATGATGTGAAATGTTCACACGGATGCACAGTTGGGCAAATAGATAAAGATCAGTTATTTTATTTGAAAGCGCGTGGACTGGATGAAAAAACTGCCATGTCGATGCTATTAAATGCTTTTGCATCGGATGTTACTTCTGAAATCAAAATTGATGCATTGAAGGAACTGATTGAAAATAAAATTATCGAAAGATTATAAGCGATACTTATGAGTACTGTAGCAACAACCAATAGCCTATTTAATATTGAAAAAATCAGAGCGGATTTCCCCATTTTACAACAAAAAGTGAATGGAAAACCTTTGGTTTATTTTGATAATGCGGCTACAACACAAAAGCCACAACAGGTTATTGATGCTATAAATGAGTATTACAAAGGTTATAATGCCAATATCCACAGGGGATTACATTCACTTGCTGAAAAAGCAACTACTGCCTTTGAAGAGACAAGAACGCTTTTTCAGCAATTTATAAACGCTGCTGAAAGGGAAGAGGTGATATTTACCAAAGGCACAACAGAAAGTATTAATTTAGTAGCTACTGCCTACGGACGAAAGTTCATTAAATCAGGAGACGAAATATTGATTAGCTGTATGGAGCATCATTCCAATATAGTGCCTTGGCAAATGCTGTGTGAAGAAACAGGAGCTAAATTAAAAGTTATTCCTGTTAACGACAAAGGAGAAATTTCTCTGGATGATGTGAAAGGACTGATCAATGAAAATACAAAAATTGTATCAGTTGTTTTTGCTTCCAATTCATTGGGGACCGTAAACCCTGTTAAGGAAATTTGCCAATTGGCTCATAAAGCAGGTGCCATAATGATGGTAGATGGCGCACAGGCCGCTTCCCATTGTACGGTAGACGTTCAGGATATTGATTGCGATTTTTTCGCGACCTCAGGCCATAAAATGTATGGGCCAACAGGAAGTGGTATCTTATATGGTAAGCGAGAGGTTTTAGAGAAAATGAATCCTTATCAGGGAGGTGGAGAAATGATCAAAGATGTAAGCTTTGAAAAAACCACTTACAATGATATCCCTTATAAATTTGAGGCTGGCACACCTAATATAGCAGATATAGTTGCTTTAAAAGCCGCTGTGGAGTACATTCAGCAATTAGGAAAAGAAAATATTGTAAAGCATGAGAATGAAATTACCGCTCATGCACATACAAGGTTGGCAGAAGTACCAGGCATTCATTTTTATGGTACGGCTGCTAATAAAGTAAGTGTAGTTTCTTTCACTATTGATAATGTACACCCTTATGATGTGGGGATGATGCTGGATGCAAAGGGTATAGCGGTAAGAACAGGGCACCATTGCACACAGCCTTTAATGGACTATTTCGGAATTGAAGGAACCATACGCGCTTCTTTTTCCGTTTATAATACAAAAGAAGAAATAGACTTTTTGGCAGAATCTTTAATAGATATAGTAGCTAAATTTACATAAGTAAAAGATAAGTCGGCAGAAATATTAAGGTAAATATTATCTTAAGCCGGCCTTAAAAAAATTATAAATGAGCAATCAGAATATTCAGCTTATTCAGGACGAAATCATAGAGCAATTCTCAATGTTGGACGGAGATTTGGAAATGATGATAGGTTACCTGATAGAAACCGGTCAGAAATTACCGGAAATACCTGAAGAGTTAAAGTCAGAAGAGAATATTGTATCAGGATGCCAGTCAAAAGTATGGTTGGCAGCAAAAGAAAATAAAGGCAGAGTTTATTTTCAGGCCGATAGTAATACTGCTATCACTAAAGGATTGGTGAGTTTATTGGTAACTATATTAAACGGCCAAAATGTGGATGATATTTTGGATGCCGATTTATACTTCATCCATAAAATTAATATGAACAGATTCATAGGTACGCAAAGATCCAATGGCTTTATGTCAATGATCAAACAATTTAAAATGTATGCGATTGCCTTTAAAACAAAAATAGAAAACGAAGCTTAAAACATTACGATATGTCAGAAACAAAAATTGAAAACAGCACAGCAATAGCCAATTTGCGGGACAAAGTAATGGAGGCCATCAAATCAGTATATGATCCGGAAATCCCGGTTGATATTTACGAATTGGGCTTGATATACGAAGTAAACGTATACCCTGTAAACAATGTATTTGTCTTAATGACATTGACTTCTCCCTCCTGCCCTTCTGCTGAAGAAATTCCGGGCGAGGTGGAAATGAAAATAAAAGCCATTGAAGGTGTAAACGATGTAAAGGTTGAATTAACTTTTGACCCTCCTTATTCACAGGAAATGATGAGCGAAGCTGCTCGACTGGAGTTGGGATTTATGTAAAATAGAATCTAGGGTTCTGAACCCAGACCGATAATTGAAAAATTAATAAGTTAATAAAAAGAACGAAAAATAGTGTGCAACTTAAATGTCATACATCTTTTCGTCTAAAATCTAAAATCTAAATATATATGTATCCAGAAGAAATGGTAGCACCAATGCGTGCAGATTTAACGGAAGTAGGATTTGAAGAATTAAAAACTTCAGATGCAGTTGTTAATCACTTGAAAGACCATAAAGGCACTTCATTAGTGGTAATTAATTCAGTATGCGGTTGTGCTGCAGGTGCGGCAAGACCAGGAGTAAAATGGGCGGTGACTACAAGTGAGAAAAAACCTGATCATTTGGCAACGGTTTTTGCCGGTGTTGACCAGGGTGCAGTAGCTAAAGTAAGAGAAATGACAGCTCCTTATCCACCCTCTTCACCCTCTATTGCTTTATTTAAAGATGGCGAAGTGGTTCACTTTGTAGAAAGACATCATATAGAAGGTCGTTCTGCACAAATGATTGGTGAGCATCTTGTTGAAGTTTTTAAAGAATATTGTTAAAATAGGTAAAAGCCTAAGATGTTTATTTATAACTAAATAACACTTTTAAGTTTTCTGATGAATATTAAGAGCCGTTACTGAAAAGTAGCGGCTTTTTTTGTTCTAAATGAGGAAAATGAATTCATAAGTACATAATTTTCTTTTTTATTTGTTATAACTTGTTTGACTACAGCGATATGCCCAAAAAGGGCCCATTCGTGAGAATTTTCAATAAATATTCCTACCAGTGGCGGGCAAACCTACAACCCTGCCAGAGGCATTCAAGTTATCTTAGGTTGATATGCTGCATTTATCACTATTTCATGTTTATATAAATGTTTTTTAGTTACCATAACTTGTGCCGCAACAGCGGTATGGAATAGTTCAGCCGTTAGCAAAACCTAAAACCATCACATTTCCTTTTAATATTCATGCTCGGTTGGTATGCTGCGTTTATGACTATTTCATGTTGACACTTTACTCTCAACGGCATAAATATCTTTTTATAAGAACATCCGTAAAAGTATAATAAGAAATTTTTAAATGGGGCAAATTTTTTATAAAATCTATGTCAACCGCAGAAATAATTCAAACCAATAAAGAGAATATCCTTTCACACTGGATGGAAAAATTAGAAAATACGATGCCTATCATCAAAAAATATGAAAAATCGGCCATTCAAAATAGTGTCCCGGATTTAATTGATGCTATAGTGAAAAATCTTGATTCCGAAGATATTTATCAAATCAAATACAACAGTCGGATGCACGGTTATCAAAGAGCTTCCTTTAAAAATTATTCCTTACGCCATATTGTTAAAGAGTATAATTACCTAAAAGCCGAAATTCTACATTGTCTTGATCAAAATCAGGTTTTATCACCTAAAGATAGAGATGCCATCATTTTTGTAATGGACCAGGCAATAGAGCAAGCAACGGAAACATTTCACATAGCCAAACAAGGCGTACATATAAAGGCCCTTGAAATAGCAGAAAAGAAAGCCGATGAGCTTCAGAACGAAGATAATAATAGAGAGGAATATATTTTATCCATTTCCCACGATTTAAACAGCCCGCTTAATAACATCAAAGGCTGTATTAATTTATTGGAAATGGATCTTGAAGTAGGTGAAGTTAGTAAAATTCTTAAAATTTTAAAGGCCAGTTCTGATCGGGCAGAATCATTGATTAAAGATTTTATTGATGTAGGTAAAATCAAAATTGATGAAAAATTCCCTATACATAAAAGCAAGTTTAACTTAGCCCATGAATTAGAAAATGAAATAAGTGTATATGAAGTCTCTAGAAATAGAGAAATAAAATATAAAACTACAGATAAAGATATTATTGCTGAAATAGATCTTGACTTGCTTAGAAGAGCCATTGGAAATCTTCTAAATAACGCTATCAAGTATGGAAATAAAGAAACGCCCATTGTTGTTTCAACTTCTTTAGAAGGAAATGATTTGGTAATTGAAGTAAAGAATTTTGGCAATACAATACCTAAGGAAGTGCAAGATAATATCTTTAACAGGTTTTACCAGGCTGAGGGTAAAGGAAAAGGATGGGGAATAGGCTTAGCTTTTGTAAAAGAAGTGGTAAAAGCACACAATGGCTCTGTAAGCGTTGAAAGTACTGAAGAAAAGGGAACTATTTTTAAATTAGTATTCCCGAATAAATAAGCATAAATTTTAATCTCTGTATAAATCTAAAGTTAAAAATAAAATAACACTACCTGAGGCTGGTTATAATTGAATTATTTCAGCTAGGCAATGTTATTTTTTAACAAAAAAAGCAATTTTTCTTTTGCTAAAGAGGTTTAATCATAATCATTATCGCTAAGCGCCCAAATAGTAGCACCTAAAATAGCAATAGCTCCCACTGCGAACAAAGCAACGTTTACATTTCTCTGGGTTTTCTTAGCCTTTGTTAAATAACCGGAACCTAAACCTTTACTATTGATAAAATCTTCTATATCATTGATTCTATGCTCAATTTCGTCTTTTGCTCTTGCTGTAAAGTTCATATCGTATAAATTTTATTTTATTAAAATTTTCTATATCCTTTTCTACGCAAAAAAAGAGCTTATGTTTAATGATGTATTTATTCCGCTATTTTCGCTTAAGGAGAAAAATTTCAAAAAGAGCTTTTAATTCCTAATTTTTCGATATCTTATTTCATTTTAACAAAATAATTTACTTTTTTTAATGTACGCTAAAGAACTTTGCTTTAACCGTTAATAGTAAAACATAAATTATGGGCTTTTTTAAAAGTTTGAAAGGTGAATTCGTTGACATTATTGAGTGGACTGACGATTCCAGTAATACCCTTGTTTATCGATTCGAAAGACATGACAATGAGATTAAAAATGGGGCAAAACTTACTGTTCGCGAAGGTCAGGCCGCGGTTTTTATTAATGAAGGAAAGCTTGCGGACGTCTTTTTACCAGGCATGTATGAGCTTAAAACAGAAAATTTACCTATTCTTTCCACTTTAAAAGGCTGGAAATATGGTTTTGATAGTCCGTTCAAAGCTGAGATATACTTTGTAAGTACCCGTAATTTTACCGATCAGAAATGGGGTACTAAAAATCCTATCACCCTTTCTGACCACCGCTTTGGCATGCTGGAAATCCGGGCATTTGGTACTTATGTGGTAAAGGTAAAAGATCCCGCTCTTTTCATTACAGAAATAGTGGGTACCGATGGACATTTTACGACCGAGGAAATAACCAACCAGCTCAGAAGCCATATAGTTACCCGCTTTACAGATGCAATAGGAGAAGCTGACTTACCTGTGGAAAAATATGCGGCCAATACCAATGAAATATCTACTTTGGTGAAGGGCATAATGCAGGAAGACTTTGATGCCTATGGTGTTGAGCTTACAAAATTCATGATCGAGAATGTTTCTATGCCTGAAGAAATCAAGACTGAAATTTTTGAATTAAGCAGGCTTGATAAGATAGATCTGGATAAATTCGCTAAAATAAAAGCTGCCAAGTCGATGGAAAAAGCTGCTGAAAACGAAAGTGGAACCGCCGGCGCTGGTATGGGTATGGGTATGGGTTTCGCCATGGCCAATCAAATGGGGCAGTCATTTAGTCAACAACAAACCAATCCATCTCAAAACCCTCCGCAACAAGGTCCACCTCCCATTCCCTCGCAGGCAAGTTACTATGTAGTGGTAAACGGCCAGCAATCAGGCCCTTTTGATATGTCTGCTCTTAAGCAAATGATACAACAGCAACAGATTAACAAGGACAGTTTGGTATGGAAACAAGGAATGGCTGGTTGGGCAGCAGCAGCCCAAGTAGATGAGTTAAATAATTTATTTGGAAGTGTTCCTCCCCCACTTCCACCACAGTAAGGATAATGAAAGAAGTACAAACACAACAGTCACACACAACTGATACTTTTGGCTGTAACGACTGCGGAGCTGATTTAAAATACAGCCCCAACACAACAGCATTAACATGTGAATACTGCGGTGCCAGAAACGAGATTCCGGTGGCGCTTGAAGAAATAGAAGAGCTGGATTTTGAGGCTTTCTTTGCTAAAGAAGAAGATAGTCAGGAACACCTGCAGATTAGCATGGTTAAATGCGATGTATGCGGAGCTGAATCTTCATTTGAGCCACATATTACAGCTTCATCATGTCCCTATTGTGATACACCGCTGATAGTAAGCAATGCGCATCTAGAAAATATTTTGCAACCTAAAAGTCTGCTACCTTTTAAAATAGAAAAGCAGGAAGCTATAAAAGCTTTTCGTAAATGGATTAAAAAATTATGGCTTGCTCCTAATTCATTACAAAAAGCAGGTTTATCATTGGATCATTTTAAGGGTGTATACCTGCCTTTCTGGACTTATGATTCCAATACTAATACGCCCTATATTGGTCAGAAAGGAATTCATTATTTTGTAAATGAAAGCTATAACGTTAAGGAGAACGGTAAAAGCGTTATTAAAACACGCAGAGTTCGCAAAACAAGATGGCAATCCGTTTCCGGCCACATACGGCATTTCTTTGATGATGTGCTTGTGCCAGCCTCTCAATCGTTACCTCAAAAACAAGTAGCGGCACTTGAGCCTTGGGATTTAAAAAATCTGACACCTTACAATGCCAGCTTTTTAAGTGGTTTTATCACCCAAAAGTATCAGGTTAATTTAAAAAATGGCTTTGATCATGCAAAAGGAATGATGGATTCAGATATTTCCGATTTGATTAGAAGAGATATTGGAGGAGATGAGCAAAGAATATTAAATAGAAACACTTCTTATTCTGATATTACTTTTAAACATATTTTGTTACCTGCTTATGTAAGCACATATCATTTTAAAGGTAAGTTGTATCGCTTTTTAGTAAATGCCCGAACGGGAGAAGTGCAAGGAGAAAGACCGTGGAGCACAACTAAAATAATTTTAGTTGTATTAACTGCTCTAATTATAGCTGGATTA
>JBEPWY010000179.1:0-7420 GCA_041642185.1 Marivirga sp. | reverse complement strand
CGGTAGATAAACTTTCTGCAGTAACCGATTTACCCTTAGAAGAATTTCTAAGCGGGGAAAAAGAAATGAATTTAAAACGCGGCCTTCAGGTAAAAATTAAAGATTTAAGCTTATCAGAAAATGTTTCTTCTCATTCATATCTTAAAAACATAAATCTTGAAGTGAGTTCAGGTGAAAAAGTTTGTCTTGCAGGAGGCTCAAATGCAGGAAAAACTATTATTCTGCAATTAATAGCTGGGTGGTTCAATTTTTATAAAGGAAATATTATATTCAATGGAATCCCTTTAAGTGATTTGAATTTAACGCAATTACGTAAGCAAATAGGTGATTGTATGGCGACAGAAGGTATTTTTCAGGGAACTATTACAGAAAATATCTCTCTTGGAGCCGAGGGTGTGCTTTTTGATGAGCTTCAAAAAGCCTGCGAAATCAGCGGCTTGAATAAATACATTGAATCGGAACCTGCAGGATTTCAGAAAATGCTTTTCCCTGGAGATAAAACTTTACCGAAAAGAGTGAAACAACAGATATTATGGACCAGAGGAATTATTGGGCAGAAATCAATTATACTATGGGAAGATACTTTTGGAATGATAGCGTATAAAGATAAATTAGAATTTGTTGAATACCTCACTGATCCTTCTAATTCTCAAACGGTTGTATTAGTAAGTAATAATATGGAGGTATTTGAAAAATGCGACAGGGTAATAGGTATGGAAAAAGGTGAAATAATACATAATGTTGCCGGTAAGGATGCAATTAATCACGAATGGTTTCGGGAAATAAGTTTGAATAAATATGCTTAACATCAGCCCATATTCCATAAAAAATAAAATTAAAGAGAAAGACTTTAAATCCTTCGGCCTTTTTAAAGAGGCCGAACCGGATAAGCTGTTAAAGCGTCTTTTAATTACTCTTTTTGTCAGTTTACTGTTAATTTCTTTTCTACCCTGGACACAGAATATCAGAAGTAAAGGGCAGGTAACAGCTCTTTCTCCTTCTCAAAGGCCTCAGGAGTTAAATTCGTTAATTGACGGACGAATAGAGATGTGGCTGGTTCAGGAAGGCGAAAAAGTGAGCAAAGGTGATAGTCTATTATTTATTTCTGAAACCAAGGAAGATTATTTCGACCCCAGATTAATTGAACGTACCCAGGAACAATTATCCGCCAAAAGGCAATCTTTAGGTTTTTATGAAGAAAAAATTGATGCTCTTGAAAACCAGATTAATGCCATTGAACAAAACCGAAGGTTGAAGCAGGAGCAGGCGAGAAACTATTTGAAACAGGCAGAACTAAAGATTCAGGCTGATAGTATTGATCTTGAAGCAGCAATTACCAATCTTTTCATAGCAGAAAAGCAGCTTGAAAGGCAGGAAGAATTATATAAAGAAGGTTTAAAATCTTTAACAGATGTAGAGAGCAGAAGACAAAAATTACAAGAAGCGCTTGCTAAAAAAATCAGTGCAGAAAGTAAACTTTTAAGTAGTAGAAATCAATTTATTAATGCACAAATTGAACTGAATTCTGTGTATAATGAATATACTGATAAACTACAAAAAGCATATTCTGAACAGTTCAGCACCCGTTCCAATTTGGAGGATGCACGAACAGAGGTGGTGAAACTGGAAAACCAGTTGACTAATTATCAGGTAAGGGCAGGCTATTATTATGTGACAGCACCTCAGGATGGTTTTATAACGGAAGCAGTAAATACTGGTATTGGGGAAAATATTAAAGCAGGGGAACCTTTAATTACCTTAGTGCCCGATGATATCGATTATGCAGTCGAAATGTATGTACGGCCCAGTGATTTGCCACTTATACAGGTGGGCAACAATGTCCGGATTATATTTGATGGTTGGCCTTCAATAGTTTTTTCTGGCTGGCCCAATATTGCTTATGGTACTTTCAGTGGGGAGGTTGTAGCCATTGATCGAGTAATCAGCGAAAATGGTAAATACAGGTTGTTGGTCAGGCAGGATCCTGACGAACCGGAATGGCCGGATGCTATTAGAGTGGGTTCAGGAGCTAATACTTTAGCTTTATTAAATGTTGTGCCAATCTGGTACGAGATCTGGAGACAGGTTAATGGTTTTCCACCTGAATATTATAACCCTGAAAATGAAGGTGAAACTACAGACTATCAACCAAAGGGTAAAGCCAAAGTTAAAAAATGATGAAGTTTATTTTAAACTATATTATACTCGGGTTAATTTTCTTTTTTGTACATCAAAAGTGCTTTGCTCAGGAACTTTCTCGACCCTTAACTGAGGAAGAATACCTACATTTAGTATTAGAAAACCATCCCCTTGCTCAGCAGGCGCGGAACTTGAGAGAAATGGGAGATCTTGCTGTACTTCAGGCCAGAGGAGGCTTTGATCCTTATTTATTCTCCAAGAACAAACAAAAGTACTACAGCGGTACTAATTATTATCTCTATAGTAATTCAGGGCTTACATTACCTACCAGAACTGGTATTACTTTTCAGGCAGGTTACGATTGGAATGAAGGGGAATATATTAGTCGGGAAAAAATACTCCCTAACCAGGGCCTATGGTATGCAGGAGTAAGGGTACCCGTTTTACAAGGGCTTTTTATAGATGAGCGTAGAGCGGCACTTCAGCAGTCCTTTATAGAAAGGCAAAATTTCGAAAATGAAGCAAGACTACTACTGATTGATATAATGCTTGAGGCCAGTCGCACTTATTGGAATTGGGTACAATATAAATATCAAAAGGAAGTGGTGGAGGCGGCAATGGAGTTGGCTGCCAATAATTTCCAGAATTTCAAAATTGCTTTTCAGCAAGGTGATAAACCTGCAGTAGATACCTTGGAGGCATCTATTCAGCTACAAAATTTAAGCATCCAAAATCAGCAATTGGCAAACGACCTGGAAACTGCCCGATTGAATTTATATACCTTTCTTTGGGGAGCGGAACGAAATCCTCTTGAGGAGCAAAACCTTTATCCACCCGATATTAATGCTGTTTCAGAGGAGCAAATTGATAGCCTGAGAGCAACTTTTCCGATATTTATGCAAGATCATCCCGCAATAAAGTCTTATGAATTTAAAATGCAGATGATCAGAATAGATAGTAGGTTAAAAAGGGACAAACTCAAACCTAAGCTAGATTTGGAATATAATGTATTGCAAAATCCTGGCAATGATTTTAGTGAGGTAGCGGGATTGGACAATTATAACTGGGGGCTAACCTTTAGTTTTCCATTACTACTCCGATCTGAAAGAGGTGGTTTGCAATTGAATGAATTGAAAATGGAAAATGCTAATTTTCAGGTGCAGCAAAAGAGGCTTGAAATAATTAATAAAGCCCGGCAATACGAGAATACTTTCCGGAATATCGCTTCTCAGCTAGAAACCTACAGACAAGTAGTGGAGCAGTACGAACAGTTATTGATCGCAGAACTCAGAAAATTTGATATGGGTGAAAGCAGCATATTCCTGATTAACTACAGGCAAATGAGTTTGGTGGATGCCCGTCTTAAATATATTGAACTGCAAGCCAAATACAGATATTACTACCGCCAATGGTTGTATAGTTTGGGAGCAGATACTTCTCTCTGGGTGAATTAATAATTGATTCAACCCAATAGAAAATGACTACCTTCGCATTATGTGCGGCATTACCGGAATATTTGCTTTTAATGAAATTGGCAGGTTCAACCTTCCCAATCTTTCTTTGGCCACTGAAGAATTATCTCATCGTGGCCCTGATCATCAAAATATCTATGTAGACGATTTTGTGGGCCTGGGCCACCGGCGATTATCCATTATAGATTTATCGTCTGCAGGAAACCAACCAATGTCTTCTCATGACGGAAGATATCAAATTGTTTTTAATGGTGAGATTTATAATTACAAGCTGTTAAGGCAAGAGCTTATTTCTCAGGGAGTAAATTTTAAAACTGAATGTGATACAGAGGTGTTGTTACAAATGCTTATCCACCACGGTACTGATGCGCTTCAGCAATTAAACGGTTTTTTCGCTTTTGCTTTTTATGATGTGCAGAAGCAGGAAATTTTACTGGCAAGAGATCGCTATGGCATTAAACCTTTATATTATTTTGAAGATGAAGACCGCTTTATATTCGGTAGTGAACTAAAAGCGATTATGAAATTTGGCATTGAAAAGAAGGTGAATGCCAATGCATTATTTACTTATTTGCAGTTAAATTATTTGCCGGCTCCTTTGAGCATGGTGGAAGGCGTTAAGAAATTAATGCCGGGGCAATTTGCAACTGTAGAAAAGAAATCGGTAGAGATTAAAAGCTGGTATAAGCTTGAAGACACTTTCGAGCAGAAATTTGATGGATCTTATCAGCAGGCTCAGGAAAAGTTGAAATTTCTGATGAACCAATCGGTGGAGCGAAGATTAGTGTCCGATGTCCCTTTAGGTACATTTTTAAGTGGGGGAGTTGATTCATCCATTATTTCTGCAATTGTGGCCGAAAAAACTGATCAACTACACACATTCTCAATCGGTTATAAAGGTTACCCCTATTTTGATGAAACGGAATATGCCAATGCCGTAGCCAAACATATAGGCTCTGAACATCAGGTTTTTCAGTTAAGCCTCGAGGATTTATATACCTACCTTCCGGATATGCTTAAGCAGTTTTCAGAACCTTTCGCCGATAGCTCTGCACTCCCGGTTTTTGCTCTTAGTAAGCTTACAAAGGAAAAAGTAACAGTAGCACTTTCCGGAGATGGTGCCGATGAACTTTTTGGAGGTTATAATAAGCATGCGGCTTTACACCGCCTTTGGCACCCTGGCTTAAAGGAAAAGCTTACCGGTTCTATGGGCTTTTTATGGGATATATTACCCAAATCGCGCAATAATGCCCTTGCTAATAAGGCCAGACAGCTCAGTAAATTTTCTGAAGCTTCAAAATTGGATACGGCCGAACAAGTATGGTTGTTGGTAAACCTACAATCTGGCAGGGGCGCCACCGATATTTTATCTGATGAGATGTTGGAAGAAATTGATTTTGAAGCTTTTGATATCTGGAAATCTGAAACGCTGAGTCATATTAACCAGCCTTCCATCAATCAGGCCTTGCAGTTAGATCAGCAATTGGTGTTGCAGGGTGATATGCTTCAAAAGGTTGATCTGATGAGTATGGCTCATGCTTTAGAAGTTCGTGTGCCTTTTCTGGACCATGAATTGGTCGCATTTGCCAATAGCCTTCCTGACGAGTTTAAAGTTAACAACAAAATGAAGAAGCGGATCTTACAAGATACTTTCCGCGACAAACTGCCAGCTAAAATTTATAATAGGCCTAAGCATGGATTTGAAGTGCCTTTATTAAGTTGGCTGCAAAATCAATTGAAAGGCGATATCAATAATAAATGGCTTAGCTCAGATTTTATAGAGTCGCAGAATGTATTTGATAGAGAAGGCGTGGAAAGGCTTAAGAAGAAGCTCTATTCTTCCGATCCCGGTGACAGCCATGCCCATGTTTGGGCACTGATATGTTTTCAGGAATGGTGGAACGGGTATATGAAGTGAAATTAAATAAGTTTGAGCAATTCACTTTATGAAATAGGCAGGTCTGAATAGTTTCTATTCAGACCTGTCTATTTTGTTTAATGATATTTAACTGCCAATAAATTATTTATTAACTCTGAGTTTTGCCGTCAATCATACCTTGTAAAAGTCTTCTCACCTCTTCATGGTTTTCCAATGCAAACTTCGCAAACGAGAAACCACTTCCTACTTTAATGGTATGGGCTCTATCTGTTAAAGCTTCAAAAGTATCTTCATCAGTTCTATCATCTCCAAAAACCATTATATAATCATAATCATGGCCTTTAATCCTTTCTAAAGATGCTTTTCCTTTATTCACAGCAGAAGGTTTTACTTCAACAACATGATCGCCATCTATTACATTCAGCTCCTTATTGGTCATAAAATGTTTCAGGTGGCTGGATAGTTCTCGTGACCGTAAATCGCCTAATCCTTTTTCCACTTTTCTGTAATGCCAAACTAGCGTATGGTCTTTCTCTTCTAAAAAAGCACCTGGTGTTCTTTGAATATAAAATTCCATAATGCTTCTGGCTTCTGTTTTCCATTCATTAGAAATAAGATTTTCATTCTCTTCCCATTCTTTTCCTGAGAGCTTTACTTTAATACCATGCTCTGCTATTAAATCAATATCCAAATCAGATAGCCATAAATCCAGGTTTCCAGCTTTTCTTCCACTAATGATGACCAATTCGGCCAACTTTGAAAGCTTTTTCAGAATATTTATTAATTCCTCATCCGGAGCACAATCATCCGGATTTTCGTGGAACGGTACTAGTGTGCCATCATAATCCAGAAATATGATTGGGTCTTTAGCTTCTTTAAATCCTGTTATTAATTTTTCTTTCAAGCTACTGTTTAGCTTTTTGGTAGCCATTGCCAGCTGTCGTCTTTTCAGATCTTTTAAATTGTTAATGAATAAGTCAACCCACTGAAAGATTGTATATTTCTGAACAGTTTTTTGCATACTGTTCATTCTTCTTTTTTGCTCAGCTAAGGGCATTTCCAAAGCTGTTTTAATTGATAAAACCATTTGCGCCTCATCGTTGGGGTTTACCAGTAAGGCATCGGAAAGCTCTTTGGATGCACCTGCCATTTCACTCAATATCAATACGCCATCCACATTTTCACGCGAGGCTATATATTCTTTGGAAACAAGGTTCATACCATCACGGTTTGGGGTAATCATGGCAATTTTACACATTCTGTAAAAAGCTGATAAATCATCCAATGGAAAGCTTCTGTAATAAAAATGAACAGGTACATAATTAATGGTTCCGTATTTGCCATTAATATGGCCAACCAGATATTCCACCCGTTCTTTTAATGCCTTGTAACTGGGTACTTTATCACGTGAAGGCACCACAATTAAAAACATAGATACTCTACCTTGGTATTCAGGGTATTCTCCAAGAAATTTTTCAAAAGCCTCTAGTCTTCCCGGAATCCCTTTAGAGTAATCAAGCCTATCCATAGAAAGAATTAAATCCTGTGGGCCTAATGAATCCCTATAACTTATTTCTTTAGCTTTTGCCAGTTGACTACCTGCTGATTCGGCATATTTGTCATAGTCGATTCCCATAGGTAATGAATCAACTTCTACCAGTCTGTTTTTTACCAGAATTTGATTTCTGTTGTAGCTATAACCTGCTAACCTGTGGCAGCTACTTAAAAAGTGTCGCATATCATCATAGGTATGAAAGCCAATGAAATCAGCTCCCAGCACTCCATTTAGCAGTTGTTTTCTCCATGGAATCATTCGGAAAACTTCATAAGATGGAAAAGGAATATGTTGGAAAAAACCGATGGTAACATTGGGGAATTTGTTTCTGAGCAATTCGGGTACCAGCAACAGCTGATAATCATGTACCCATAT
>JBEPWY010000178.1:1274-7427 GCA_041642185.1 Marivirga sp. | reverse complement strand
CTGCTTCTGGAACGGATTCTCAGTCTATGGAGGTGGTTTTATTTCCTAATCCGGCTAAGAATATGCTAACTTTTATTTTTACTCAAACCCTATCTGAAAAACTTGAATATAAAATTATTGATATAACAGGCCGGCCTGTATTTAAAGGTTTTGTTAGCCCTGGGGAATCTGAAAAATCAATCTTAATTAATGAACTTTCAAGTGGCAGTTACATCGTCCAGTTCGTATATAAAAATAATGTCTTTACAGATCGTTTCGTGGTAAAATATTAATTTCGGATTTGCTTTTAAACGCAAACACCTATTTTACATAAGGTGATTATGATCAGCTGATAGTTATTTCGTTTTTAATTTTTGAATTCGTTTTTTTATGTCAAATACAACTTTGCTTATTAGTAAATTAATACCCCATAAGGTGGAAAGAAAATTAAGAACCCTGAGAGATATTTATTTACGCAACTATAAAATAGAGGATCTGCCACCAGTAATTTATGATAAAACGCAAAAACAACATTCAATCTCTTTTTGTGTGACCTGTATGAATCGATTGTATCATTTAAGACATACTCTTAAAGAGAATATTGAAGGAAACAGCGATTATAATTCTATGGAATTTGTATTAGTTAATTACAATTCAGGAGATGGATTAAATGAATGGGTGAAGGCAAACCTGCTAGAATACATTGATAAAGGACTATTAAACTATTATTATACTACCATTCCAAAGTTTTTCCATGCTTCAAAAGCGAAAAATTTAGCTCATAAGTTAGCTAAAAATGAGATCGTTTGTAATTTAGATGGAGATAATTATACAGGTAAAGATTATGCTTTTTACATTAATTATTTATTTAACCTGCATGGTATGGGTAACGTGTTCCATTTCAGAAAAGCGCCATATTGGGGTACTGAAGGCAGAATAGTAATGAGTAAAAAGAACTTTCATAGACTAGGCGGTTATGATGAATCTTTTTACCCTACAGGTCATCAGGATCATGATTTAATTTTTCGGGCAAAAAAAATGGGGCTGGATTATAAAACAATAGAGGTCGAAAATTTCCTGCGTTATTTAAGTAATAGTACTAAGGAAAAATCATCAGGTTTATCTGAAGAGAAAGTCAATTATTACGAGTTAAGAGATCAGAATATTGAAAAGTCTAAGAAAAATCTAGCAGAGGACAGGTTAGTTGCCAATGTGGATGAAGGCTGGGGTAAATCAGTAGTGTATAAAAATTTTGACCCTGAACCTATTCAATTGGAATAGATAAATATTGTTTAATATTGGTTTCACTAAATCTTTCAATTTGTTGGTGAAAATCAACAGATCACCTCATTTTCTAGTGTAATTACCTAATAGGCTCTATGAAATAATATCATTGATCAATTGGTAAAACTAATTTCTCTCCAACAGCCCAGTCTTTCTCAGGAGGGTAGAATTTTATGAAACCTGAGCCAGGGCGAAAGGTAAGCTCACCGAAATAAAGTTTTCCATTTACTTCATATAAGTCTACTCTCACATAGATGAAATATTTCGATAATTTTTTAGCGATAAATTTCATAAGTTCCAGATTTTTGGGGGGATTAATGATAGTGCCTTTTTCACGATGCGTTATAAAGTCAATTACTTTCCAATCAGGGTCATACAATATTTTTTTATGTGAAGTATGCCTGTTTTCATGTACTTCTAAAAATTCTATATTACCATTGAAGCAGTGAATTTTATAATCAAAAGGAATTCCACCATTTTCATCCTGAAGTAATTCTTCTACATTTAACGCAGGAGGGATATTTTTGTATTGCCACTCCCTGTGACGGTAGTAAAAATTTTCTTTCAACCATTTCCTGGCATTTTTTTGTATGCGGGGCCAGTCCTCCTTGTTTTTATCTAACACAATCTTATTCTGCATACTGCTATGAGTAGATTTAATAATAAACTTGTCTTGTGTAAAGTTATCAGGATGTAAATCGGAAGGATTATTGGTATTTAATATCAGTGGTATTAGGAATTCCTCACCAATTTCCTTTGCAATAAAACTTCTTACCGCATACTTATCTGCACAGGTAGTCAGTAATTCTTGCCGATTATTGATTTTTAGCCATTGTATTTTTTGATTAAAGGATTTGGGAGATTTTAAGTCTAAACTGTAACCTAATTCATATTTAAACCTTGACTTTAAATAAGCTTCATCAGTAAGAAGCCTGTATCTGTAAAAATCATAAACGGATTTAGGAATTTTTAATAATATACCGCCTATTTTAGAATGATTATAAAACCTTTTTAAAGTATCTCTCATCCTTAAAATAACGAAATATACTACTGTATTGGTTTTGTTGTTTATGGGAAATTCACATTTATTTTTTATAGAATGAGATACTTTGTTTAACCTTGAAATCTTTTGTAAAATGAATGAGTGGAGAGTTCTAGCATTTCCTTATCTCCTTGAGAATCGCCATAAGCGTAAATATTTTTATATTCCTTAAGGTGAATAAGTTCTTTTATTCTTCTGACTTTCTCATATCCGCTACAATTTAACCCTGAAATTTCACCGGTTATTTGCCCTTCTTTTTTATTTAGCTTTGTGGCCAATAATTCCAAGCCATGAGCCTTACACCAAGGCATTAGCCAGTCTTCCGCCGATGCTGAAATTATCACCACACGGTCGCCATTTTCCTGATGTTTCTTCAATTGAGCTAATGCATCTTTTCTTACAAGTTTGGGTAAAGTAGTAAGAGAAAAAACTGTAGCACGCTCTTTGAATTTTTTTACTGTTTCCCCTTTAAAAAAGTGAATTAGAATTCGCTCCTTTACGCGAGCCCTTGTTGCTAATCCTAGTTTCATGGCAACGAGCCAATTAGTGTGCCTCAGAAAACCACGTTTAAAGCTAGTTTGCCCATGGTAGAACTTAATAAATTCCAGTAGGGAATCCTTTCTGGTGAGAGTACCGTCAAAGTCAAATAGAGCAAGATTTTTATTCAAAGCTTTAATTTTTTAAAAATTGATTCTGGTATACTTTTGATTATAAGCATTATTCCCCGCCATGCACCCAATACATAAATCGTATTTTTCTTTTTTTTAATTCCTTTTAAAATGCCTTTTGCTATTTGTTCAGGATTGGCAGTAATTGACTTTGGTAAATCCATGTTTTCAGTCATTTTAGTGGCAACAAAACCCGGTTTTACAGTTAATACATGAACTCTGCTTTTATGTAATCTATTCCTTAAGCCACTCAAATAGGCAGTTAAGCCTGCTTTTGCACTACCGTACATATAATTACTTTGCCTGCCCCTTTCACCCGCAACAGAAGATACACCTACAATTACCCCATGTTTTCTTGTTTCCATATCTTCTGCAACTATATTTAAAACAGATACCATTCCTGTATAGTTGCTATCGATAATTTTTCGCGATTCAGTCCAGTCCTTCTGAGCTAGCTTCTGATCTCCTAAGTAGCCAAAGAAGCTGATTACCCAGTCTGGCCGAAAGGGCAGGTTTTTGTAGAAATTCTGATGAGAAGCATAGTCTGTTGCTTCAAATTCAACTAATTCAGCTTTATTATTGTGCCTGATGGCTAGATCTCCTGCAAAAGCTTTCAGTCTTCCCACATTTCTTGATGCCAGAATTAAATCATATTTTTTTTCGGCTAATAAATTAGCTAATGCTCTAGCCATATCTGATGTAGCACCCAATATCAATACCTTCATTACCTTCTGATAGTTCTTCTGTTCATTATGTCCGGTCAATAAAAATTTCCGGATAAAAAATATTTATTTCCCGTGTATATTCAGGCGCCGGGAAAGATATGATTCAAATTTAGAATCATTGTTGTATTTGTTGATTATACTCCGAAACTGGCCTGCATTTTTATAAGTTTCATGATAAAAATCTTTATTCATTCTGGCATCTTTTGATAAATATATCCTGCCGCCATGATCTGCTACAATAGCATCCAACTCATTTAAAAACTCAAAAATCCCCGTACTGATGGGGAAATCCAGTGCTAAAGTTAAGCCTTCCATAGGAAAGGAAATCAGACTTTCTTGCTTCCCGAACATTTTTAATACTGCCAGAAATGAGCCACGGCCTTTTTCGCTAATCCTGTTAAGAATTTTTTTTAACCCTTTGGAACCATCTGACAGAGGTAAAACAAATTGGTACTGAAGAAATCCATTTTTACCATACATTCTGTTCCAATTGGATATACTGTCCAGAGGATAAAAGAATGAATCATAATCAATGATCATATTTTTCTTAGTTCGGTGAGTGCTGTAATATAATTGATTGAAAGCCCGAACTGATAATTTGGTAAGGGCAAAAGAAGGGAAGTTGAAAGAAACAGAGAGGGATTTACCAGGCTTTATTTTAAAGGGGTCTTTCTTTCGGGAGGCGGATAATTCGTTTAGCTCTGCATGTTCACCAGCAAACATTACACTTCTTCCTTGGTTTTTGCCTATTTTCAAACAATCTATCCATGCCATTGTATAGGTGTAGTCCTTATATTCTTCAAATTTCTCGATTACCTCCTCTAAATTTTTAGTCCTAATTTGCTGCTGAATTATATAAGCTGTTTCTATTTTTTTTAGGTAAAATTTTACGCTAAGGATTATACCGCTTAAGCCCATTCCGCCAGTGGTTGCTTCAAAAAGATCAGCATTTTGTTCTTTACTTACAATGTGAATTCTGGTGTCGGCAGTCATAACTTCCATTGAAATAATATGCTCAGAAAATGAAGCTTCTTTATGGTGGTTTTTCCCATGTACGTCAGAAGCTACCGCACCACCTAATGTAATATATTTTGTTCCCGGTGTGACAGGGAGAAACCATCCTTTCGGAAGTAAAAAATCAATTAAATCTTTAAATAAAATACCAGCCTGGCATTCTATTGTTCCATTTACAGGGTCAAAAGAAAGAATGTATTGGTATTTAAGTGTAGAGATGATATTGTCAGACAATGAAGCATCTCCATAGCATCTTCCATTACCTCTGGCAATAAAAGCAGCAGACTTCTGACCAATTATTGAGGGTATTTCCTCAGGATAGTTAAAGCTCCATTCATTAGCTGAAACAATTGGGTAATTATTCCAGTTGGTGATATTTTTTATTTTCGGACTCATTATAAGTAGATGATATAAACAAAACTCATTGCCCACATCAGTATGGTAATGATGATAAAGGGGTCCTTATAAAGCACTCTGGTGGGAGACCATCCTTTATGTTCCACCAGTATAATTTGTAAGTACCTTAATATTCCTGCGATAACAAATATACTTGTCAGGTAAATATCCTCACTATGCTTTCCGCCCATTACATCATCGGACATGGAATACATAATATAACAAACAATCATTATTCCTGCCAGCATAGTAATACCGGAATTAATATATGGGATATTATATTTCCCGAAATTTTTTCTGTTGATAGTTTTTGTTTTCTTTTCTACCAGCAGGTCGTCAAGCCTTTTGGCCAGAGCTAAAAATAAAGCTAGCAGGAAAATCATTAGAATTAACCATTTTGAAACAGCTACATCAGCTATAATGCCACCCCCTAATGTTCGGAAAACAAAACCACTGGAAATGATCATGATATCCAGAATGGATATATGTTTTAATCCTAAGGAATAAAACACATTGAATACAAGATATAAAGCAATAATAAAAAGAAAGTTAATAGCTTGAGTAAGTGAAAGGCTTAGGGTGATTAATAATAAAACACTCATTATTAGATAAGCTTTTTTTACTGAAATTTTACCGGATGCAATAGGTCTGTATTTTTTGGCTGGATGGGTTTTGTCACTTTCTAAATCTTTTATGTCATTAAAAACATAAATAGCACTAGCTGCACTGCAAAAGGCCAGAAAACCTATTGATAGATTAAAGAAAATATTAAAATCTGAAAATAAGCCCGCAAAAAAAGCAGGTATAAAAACAAATAAATTTTTCACCCATTGATGTGGTCGTATTAACCGTAACCATTCAGGTAATTGACTTTGTTTTATAGCTATTGGCATGAAATCATTAAAAGATTAGCTAGTTGAAAGATATCAGAATAAAAATAAAACTATAGTGGTAAAATACAAATTTGTATAGTTTTTCAGATTATTTATTGTAACTATACTATTCATAAGAAAAATATGGTTTATTTCAATATATTATCAGGAGT
>JBEPWY010000178.1:0-1264 GCA_041642185.1 Marivirga sp. | reverse complement strand
AGGTATGACCGGCTAGTTCCGATTCTTTATAATACGAAAGAATTTTTTTAAAATTGAATATTTAAGATAATTTATTGTTGATATAGCAATGAAGCATCTGCTTTTTTAATCAACCTTATTTGCAATATGTTTAGGAACCTCGAATTACAGCAAAAGCACCTTAAATGGTTAAGCTTTGGAATCATCCTCTTGTTTTCTGTTCTACCTCTATTTTTAAAATTTCCTTATCGGGTTAATATTTATGTCGCCTGGGAGGGTGCTTACAGAATGTACTTAGGACAAATTCCTTTCAAGGATTTTGGATTGCCTCTAGGCTATGGTTTTTGGCTTATTCCTTTTGTGTTCTTTAAAATGTTCGGCCCCACCATGTTTACCCTTATTAAAGCTCAGGCTTTTATTAATTTGCTGAGTTTAATTACTTTTAGAGGGATTTTAAAATTATTTGATTTAAAAGAAGCAGGAATATTTTTCTCATTATTGGTAATGTGCCTTTCATTTACATTAATAAATTTTTGGCCATGGTATAATCATACAGTATTCTTTTATGAGCTGATTGCAGTTTATTTTGCGCTTTATTATATTATACAAAATAAACGTATTTATTTCCTGGGTATAAGTGCTTTATTTATTTGGCTGGCATTGTTAACCAAGCAGGATGGTGGGGCATTAACTTTTCTACTAGTTTTTAGTCTTGTTGTAATTGATTTTCTTTACAAAAAAGATTGGAGACCTATAGCGGTTACAATAAGTTCTTTTATTGCTTTTTATTTGTTACTGGTGCTCCCGTTTTTGCAATATGACTTTAGTTATTGGTTTAATTATGGCCAAAGTCCACACTATTCCCGAGTAAGCAGTTTTAATTTCATTAATGATATTTTCAATCATTCAGAATGGATTAAAGGTTATTTTTTAGCAGTTGTATTGATAGTACTTTATAAATATAACAGTAAAAGTTTTAAACAGTTGTTAAAGGATAAAGGCTTTGTGCTTTTCACTTTATTTACAACGGGAGTTTTAGTTCAGGCTGCTTTAATCCAGGTAACTAGTTTTAGTCCCCCAACAGTAAATCTGTATTTCCATAGTTTCGCATTCGCTTTTATATTATTTAATATTCAGGAGAAAATAAATTTTAATAAAGTCATTATTTTCATCATTCTACTTGCTGCTATAGTTTTTTGGAAATCGGATAATTACTGGAAATACTCTCAGCCCATATTTGCCAAAATAGCCCCATCTTTATTTACTCCACCACCTTTGGATGTGG